>NZ_CEXBBO010000001.1:139630-263489 GCF_982611455.1 Stutzerimonas sp. | reverse complement strand
CGGAGAAGGTGCGCATTATAGGCACTCAGAACATCACGTCAACGGTTGTTTTGCACTTTTACTCCGCTTTAAGCGAAACACGCCCGAAAGCCTTCTTCCCTGCCTGACAGACATGGGCGCCACCAAGCTTGAAGATAAAAGCGCGATCAACAACCTCGCCATCCACACGAACACCACCCGAGGCGAGCAGATCGCGCGCCACCGCCGCATTTTTAACCAGACCCGCCCGGTTTAGCACCGAGGCGATGGGCATGTCTTCATGGGAGCGCAACTCAATCTCCGGAATATCCTCGGGTAGTTCGCCCTCCTTCATTCTATTACCTGCAGAGCGATGAGCTGTCGCCGCGGCTTCGTCGCCATGGAAGCGAGCAACGACTTCTTCGGCGAGCTTGATCTTAATGTCGCGTGGATTCGCGCCACGCCCCACGTCCGCCTGAAACTCTTCGATTTCAGCCATATCGCGAAAACTCAACAGCTCGAAGTAGCGCCACATCAGTGCATCCGGGATGGATACCAGCTTGCTGTACATGATGCCCGGAGCTTCCTGAATCCCAACGTAGTTGCCAAGCGACTTGGACATCTTCTTCACACCGTCCAACCCCTCCAGAAGAGGCATAGTGACAATGCATTGGGACTCTTGCCCATAAGAACGCTGCAGTTCACGCCCCATCAGGAGGTTGAATTTCTGATCCGTACCGCCGAGCTCCACGTCCGCCCGCAGCGCAACGGAGTCATAACCCTGAACTAGCGGATAAAGAAATTCGTGAATCGCTATAGGCTGATTGGTCGAGTAGCGTTTATTGAAATCATCTCGCTCCAGCATACGCGCTACGGTGTACTGCGAGGCGAGGCGAATAAAATCTGACGGGGTCAGCTGATCCATCCAGGACGAGTTGAAGGCGACCTCAGTCTTGGCCGGATCAAGGATCTTGAACACCTGGTTCTTATAGGTTTCTGCGTTTTCCAAGACCTGCTCGCGCGTCAAAGGAGGGCGTGTTGCGCTCTTGCCGCTCGGGTCACCGATCATCCCGGTGAAGTCTCCTATAAGGAAGACCACCTGGTGCCCCAGATCCTGGAACTGACGCAGCTTATTAATAAGCACAGTGTGTCCGAGATGAAGGTCCGGGGCCGTTGGGTCGAAACCGGCCTTGATTCGAAGTGGAAGGTCACGATTGAGCTTGTTAACCAGCTCCGCCTCGACGAGCACCTCATCAGCGCCCCGCTTGATCACCGATAACTGCTCTTGAACCGACTTCATTGGAGGCCCCACACCGAAAATTAGGGCGTCAACATTACAAGATCACCTGAAAAATACAATCTCAGCAGATGTGCTCTGGTAGGCACCGCTGCCTATCCAAGGGTTGCCTCAACAGCGCTTTGGTTATATTTTAGGCAGATATTTTCTCTGTACAAAAAATCGCCAGACATCTAATGACCTATTCAAAATCGAAAGCACCGTATTACCCGAAAAGCCATCTCCTGGCTGCAAGCGGGGTAGCTGCGCTTCTGAGCCTGGCACTTCTGGTGTTCCCATCGCGAGAAGTCGAAGCGAAGAAAACATTTCTCGACCTTCGACTCGATACCTCCGCAGAGCTCGCGTCCATGAACGCCGAGCCGCTTGAAAATGCCAGGCCAAATACTCCGTTCGTTCAAATTCCAAACACAGAGCAGCACGATCTCGATCTCAGCGAAGCTCCACCACTAGGTGAAACAGTCGAAGTAGATCCTCTATTTAAAGAGGTGGTCGTCGCCAATGGAGATACCCTATCGACTGTATTTGCCAAGGTCGGCCTACCGCAGTCCACCGTTCATGATGTTCTGGCGAGTAGTAGAGAGGCAAAACAGTTGGTCCGTCTCAAGATTGGCCAGCGTCTCGAGTTCGAAATGGACGAGCAAGGAGGCTTGGTTCGGCTGCGCAGCCCGATAAACAAGCTTGAAACTCTTCAGCTGGAAAAAATCGAAAGTGGCTACACCTTCAAGAAAGAGCATCTCATGCCAGAGGTGACCACAGCCTACGCACAGGGACGCATTGACAGTAGCTTGTTCCTCGCGGCAAAGCGCGCAGGGCTCAGCCATAATCTGACAATGGATCTGGCCAACGTATTCGGTTACGACATCGATTTCGCCATGGACATCCGCAAAGGGGACTCTTTCGAGGTCATCTATGAGGAAAAGAGCATTGCTGGCGAACGGGTAGGAACAGGAAATATCCTCGCCGCCCGCTTTACCAATCGAGGCAAGAGCTACACCGCCGTTCGCTATACAAATAAGCAAGGTAATAGCAGCTACTACACGGCCGACGGCAACAGTATGCGCAAAGCGTTTATTCGCACACCAGTTGATTTCGCCCGCATCAGTTCCCGCTTCTCCAACGGTCGAAAACACCCAATTCTGAATAAAATTCGCGCGCACAAGGGAGTGGACTACGCAGCTCCACGCGGCACACCTATCAAGAGCGCGGGCGACGGAAAGGTATTGCTTGCAGGACGCAAAGGCGGATACGGAAATACTGTGGTGATTCAGCACGGCAACCGCTACCGCACCCTTTATGCACATATGCGGGGTTTCGCCAAAGGTGTGCGTAGCGGCTCAACGGTCAAGCAGGGGCAGATTATTGGCTACATCGGTACGACCGGCCTTTCGACCGGCCCCCATCTGCACTATGAGTTCCAAGTTGACGGGGTGCATGTTGACCCTCTCGGATTGAAGCTTCCCATGGCTGATCCGATTGCGAAGAACGAAAAGCAACGCTTCCTACAGCTGAGCCAACCGCTGATGGCGCGCATGGATGAAGAGCGCGCCACCATGCTGGCGATGCAGAAGCAATAGCAGTGCCGCTCTACGTCGGGGTTATGTCGGGCACCAGCCTAGACGGCTTGGATTTCGCACTGATAGAGCAAAATGACCAGACGACGCTACTCGGCACGCATTACGAACCGATGCCGCCACAACTAAAGCAGAGCCTGCTCGATCTTTGCTCCCCCGGTCATGACGAACTGGCCCAGGCGGCGCTCGCCGAACAGACCTGGGCTCAACTGGCAAGTGCCGGGATACACAAGCTGCTCGGGAAACTTCAAACCGACGCTACAGCTGTTCGGGCGATAGGCAGTCATGGTCAGACGGTACGACACGAACCGCAACTCGGCTTTACTATCCAGATCGGCCATCCAGCGCTATTAGCCGAGCTCACTAACATAAGCGTCGTCGCTGACTTCCGTCGTCGCGACGTGGCAGCTGGCGGACAGGGCGCCCCATTGGTACCGGCGTTCCATGAGGCGGTGTTCGGCGATGCGAAGCGCGTCAGAGCGGTGCTGAACATCGGCGGTTTCAGTAATCTCAGCCTACTCGATCCTGGCAAAGCCACCCGTGGCTTCGACTGCGGCCCGGGCAACGTACTGCTGGATGGATGGATTCAACGCCACCAAGGCCTCTCGTACGACCGAAACGGCGATTGGGCATCCAGCGGTCGCGTGAATACCCAGCTTCTTGACGCGCTGCTAAGCGACAAATTTTTTGCTGTTCACGGACCGAAAAGTACCGGACGAGAGCTATTCAATCTGCCTTGGCTGGATGCTCATCTCTCCTCCTTCCCCAACGTAGCCGCCGAAGATGTCCAAGCTACGCTGCTGGAGCTGACTGCACGGAGCATCTGTGACTCGCTGCTCGTCAACCAACCGGAAACGCAGGACGTGCTGGTTTGCGGTGGCGGCGCGCATAACATTGCATTAATGCGAAGATTGGATGCCCTGCTTCCGTGGTGCGAGGTAACCAGCACCTCAAATTTTGGCGTAGCGCCCGACTGGATCGAAGCTATGGCCTTCGCCTGGCTCGCACATTGCTGCATCGAAGGAATCGCCGCCAACCGCCCGAACGTCACTGGCGCGCGCGGACTACGCGTTCTAGGTGCGATCTATCCAGCCTGACGGTCGGGCTTTCCGGTCACGAACAAAAACACCGTGCTAGGCTAGGCACGGTGTCCTTAATGAATCGCGAGCATTAAATGGAAAAGGACTGTCCGCAGCCGCAGGTGGTCGTGGCATTCGGATTCTTGATTACGAACCGAGAACCTTCCAGACCTTCCTGATAGTCGACTTCAGCGCCAGCCAGATACTGGTAGCTCATCGGGTCGACTACAAGACTCACACCCTCACGCTCAATAATGGTGTCATCTTCAGCCAAGTCCTCATCGAAGGTGAAGCCGTACTGGAAACCAGAGCAACCACCGCCCGTGACAAAGACACGCAACTTGAGTCGCGGGTTACCCTCCTCATCGACCAGATTCTTCACCTTGCTCGCGGCACCCTGACTGAACTGGATGGCTGTGGGCGTGAAGGATTCGACACTCATTTGGTTCTCCTGGCGCAGGAGCGCCCATTACTGCATTGACGTAGCATTATCGACTTCTCCTACGAAATTGGTCAACTATTCATCAGCGACCGATTGCAACGAGGCAAGTATGTCCGCTCCCGATCAAGAGCCGAGCACCGTTCGATCAAGGCAGTAACGCCGCGTTACTTAAACCGAGCCGTTCATCGAGGCCGAAAACGATATTCATGTTCTGCAACGCCTGGCCGGACGCTCCTTTGACCAGGTTGTCTATAACCGAAAGCACCACTACAAGATCGCCGCCTTGTGGACGATGTACAGCGATGCGGCACATATTGGCACCACGCACACTGCGGGTTTCTGGATGGCTCCCTGCAGGCATCACGTCGACGAATGGCTCGTCGGCATAACGCCGCTCATAAAGCGCCTGCAGATCGACGGCAGTGTCCGCCACCGTTGCATAGAGCGTGGCATGAATGCCGCGGATCATCGGGGTTAGATGCGGAACAAAGGTCAACCCCACCTCTCCCCCAGCCGCACGACGCAGACCCTGTGTAATTTCAGGCAGATGGCGATGACCTTTGACCGCATAGGCCATCATGCTCTCGCCAGCCTCGGTGAATAGCGAGCCGATCTTCGCCGCACGACCAGCACCACTGACACCCGACTTGCAATCGGCGATCAGGCGCGACGCGTCAGCCAAGCCGTTTTCCAGTAATGGTAAGTAGCCGAGCTGGGTGGCGGTCGGATAACAACCAGGAACGGCTATCAAGCGTGCACCCTTGATCTGCTCACGATTGACCTCCGGCAGGCCATAAACGGCTTCTGGCAGCAAACCGGGAGCGCCATGTGGCTGACCGTACCATTTGGCCCACTCGTTCGAATCTTGCAGACGGAAATCTGCAGAAAGGTCAATGACCTTGGTGCCCGCGTCCAGCAGCTCTGCTGCAAGCGCGTGAGCGACGCCGTGTGGGGTCGCGAAAAAAACCACATCGCAGGCGCCGAGCGTAGCGGTGTCCGGCATGCTGAAAGCCAGCCCATCATAGTGACCGCGCAGGTTCGGATACATATCCGTCACCTTGACGCCATTTTCGGAGCGAGAGGTGATCACGGCCACTTCGGCCTGGGGATGCTGTGCCAGCAGCCGCAGCAGCTCGACCCCGGTGTAGCCTGTGCCGCCAACGATTCCGACCTTGACCATGAGCTGCCTCTTGCAGTGGAACGATAAAGAACACCGATGATAAAGGTGCCTGCGCCCAGGGCCAACCACTGAGGTGACGCACGGAGCTTCAAGCCACTACTATCAACCCAACTCTGAACCAAGGAATCCGCTGAATGCTTTATCTATGGCTGAAAGCTCTGCACATCGTTGCGATCGTTTGCTGGTTCGCCGGGCTGTTCTATTTGCCGAGATTATTCGTTTATCACTCGATGAGCGAAGACCAGGCAAGCCTTGATCGATTTCAAGTGATGGAGCGCAAGCTCTATCGCGGAATCATGATGCCCTCGATGGTCGCCACGCTTATCTTCGGAGTAAGCATGATCATCCTGAATCCTGTGTTGTTCAGCACTGGAGGTTGGCTCCACGCCAAGCTCGCGCTAGTGGTGCTGCTGATCGGCTATCACCATATGTGCGGTG
Source organism: Stutzerimonas sp. (assembly GCF_982611455.1). Lineage (NCBI taxonomy): Bacteria > Pseudomonadati > Pseudomonadota > Gammaproteobacteria > Pseudomonadales > Pseudomonadaceae > Stutzerimonas > Stutzerimonas sp. The sequence continues at coordinate 257,524 of NZ_CEXBBO010000001.1, read as the reverse complement.
CGCAGCTGAAGCGTTTTGCACGTAACGAGAACACCCGCAGCCATATCTTTTACAGGTGGTTCAATGAACTCCCGGTGCTGCTGCTTCTGGCTATCGTTATCCTGGTGGTGATCAAACCGTTCTGAAAATCTACTTAAGGAACTGCCATGTCGCTACCAGCCCTCCTACAAGAACGCTTGCGCCTGCCACTGGTAGCCGCGCCAATGTTCCTAGTATCCAATCCAATACTCGTCGCGGCGTGCTGTCGCAGTGGCGTCGTGGGTAGCTTCCCAGCGTTGAATCAACGGGAGAGCAGCGGATTCCGGAACTGGCTCATGGAAATAAGCGCGCACTTATCCGCAACACCTAACGCAGCCCCGTTCGCAGTGAATCTGATTGTCCACCACAGCAATCCCCGCCTGCAGGCGGACCTTGCCATATGCGTGGAACAACGCGTGCCGATCGTTATCACTAGTCTCGGTGCTGTGAAGGAAGTCGTAGATGCGGTGCACAGCTACGGCGGTCTGGTCTTTCATGACGTAACCACGCGCCGACATGCGGAGAAAGCAGCCGAAACAGGGGTCGACGGCCTGATTGCCGTTGCGGCAGGCGCAGGCGGTCACGCCGGCACCTGGAGTCCCTTTGCCTTGATTGCGGAGATTCGTCAGTTCTTCGACAAAACCCTCCTGCTGTCAGGCTGCCTCAATCACGGCCACGAAATACTGGCGGCGCAACTACTGGGCGCTGACCTCGCCTACATGGGAACACGCTTCATTGCTACCCGCGAAAGCCAGGCCTCAGAGGAATACAAGCAGATGCTCCTGCAGGCTCAGGCCGCCGACATCGTTCACACCGCGGCAGTGTCGGGCGTACCGGCGAGCTTCCTGCGTCAAAGCTTGCAGCAGGCGGGCTACGACGAGGCACGCCTACAAGGCAAAGGCCAAATGAACTACACGGAAAAGCTCAAACCAGTCAGCGATGAGGCCAAGGCATGGAAGACCGTCTGGTCTGCAGGCCAGGGCGTCGGAGAGATACACGACCTGCCGAGTGCCGAAGAGCTCATTGCGCGCCTGGATCAGGAGTACCGCACGGCCCACAGTCAAACGGTTCAGCTTTCCCAGCGATGGCTAGGGTGATCGTGACGCATCTCGCATTCCGCATAAAGCCTGGTAGCAGCTGCTCCGCTGCAACTTGTTGGCGATACAGCCAGACCGTTAGGCTTGAGCAAAACCAACAAGGTAACAGGGATGTTGCATGACTTCCGACCAGTACAAAATCGTCTTTGACGGCGAGCTCATGCCAGGAATGGCAGCCGATGCGGTAAAAAGTAATCTGATCCGGCTGTTCAAAAGCGACACCAGCAGCATCGAGCGGTTATTCGGCCACGGCCCGGTAAATATCAAGCGAGATCTAAGCGGCCCCGAGGCCGACAGATACTTACAAGCGTTACATCATGCGGGAGCGAAGGCGCGCAAGGAGCCAGAAAAGGTTGTTGCCCTGGCTCTGGTTGATAAGGGACCAGAACGATCTGCCGATACGCACGCCGTTGCAGCCCAAATGAACTGTCCAAAATGCGGACATGACCAAACGGCGACCAATCAATGCGAACGGTGCGGCATCGTTATCGAGAAGTACCTGGCGAGGCAGGCGCAGAATGCCCAAGCATTTAAGGGAGGCTTCCTCGATGCTGCAGCCCAACCATACGCTCCACCGCGCGCTCAGGTTGGAGAGCCAACACCGGAATATGGCGAACTAAAGGCGTTCACGATACAAGGAAGGATCGGTCGCTTACGCTACCTTGCCTGGTCGATGACGCTGATGGCCACCGCGCTTGGATTACTGCTCATCGCCAGTCTGGGTTTCGCCATCTCCGCAGTGCTCGGCTCGATACTCAGCGGACTGTTCGTCCTTGGCGTTCTGCTCGTCAGCGCACAAATCAGCGTACAGCGCTTGCACGATATGGGCTGGTCCGGCTGGTTCATGCTGCTCAACCTGGTACCGGTAGTCGGCGCCATCTTTCCTCTAGCGTTGCTGCTGGTACCGGGCAAAGATGAGGGGAATCGCTTCGGCCCGCCGCCGCCACCCAATAGCCGGGCGGTGAAGGTTCTCGCTGCGCTCTGGCTGCTCATGCCGTTTGTTGGCATTCTCGTCGCGATTGCGATTCCGGGCTACCAGCAATACGCGGACCGGGCGGCTCTGTGAGTTCAGACACCCGTCACGCCAGCACCGTACGCTCCGAAGCCCAGCCGCGCAGATCATCAAGGGCTTCGGCCATCACTACCGAAAGTGGCGAGGTCGCCCGGACGCAATCCAGCAACATCTGATGATCCGGATCACGCGATTGCGCCTGTCCGGCGTAAACTGCTGACACCACGACCTGTTCGATTTCCGCCCCGGAAAACCCATCGCAGGCATTTGCCAGCGCCGCCAGATCGAAGCTATCGGCATCCAGTTCGCGCCGTGCCAGATGAATGCGGAATATCTCGGCGCGGGTCGACTGATCAGGCAGGTCGACGAAGAACAGCTCGTCAAAACGTCCTTTCCGTAACAATTCCGGCGGCAAACGATCGACCGCGTTCGCTGTCGCCACCATGAACACCGGCGCATCACGCTCAGCCATCCAGGTGAGCAAGGTGCCCAGCACTCGCTGACTGACGCCGCCGTCCATCTCGCCAGTGGCGAGCCCCTTTTCCAGTTCGTCCATCCACAATACGCAGGGCGCCATCTGCTCGGCCAACTTCAGGGCTTCACGTAGGTTGCGCTCCGTTTCGCCGAAGAATTTGTTGTACAGGCAGGCAAAGTCCAACCGCAACAACGGCAAGCCCCAGAGCCCCGCCACCGCCTTGGCAGCCATACTTTTACCGCCGCCCTGAACACCGACGAGCATTACGCCGCGCGGCATGTCGCTCTTGCTTCCAGCAAGAAAGGCGCCCTGACGCTCACCTAGCCAACGCTTGAAGTTCTGCAACCCGCCGACATCGGCGAACCGCGCCGTCTCGTACTCGAAACCAAGCACGCCTTCCATATCCAGCAGTTCGAACTTCCTGCGATTGAGTTCTGGCAAGTCATCCTGAGTAATCGCACCGTCATCGCAAATCAGGCTATGCGCCAGGCTTCGGGCCTCGGCGTGACTGAGGCCACGCAAGTTCTTCACCACCTGCTGCAAGGTGCGATTGTCAGTACGCACCCGCGCGCCACGGTTACGCTCACTCCAACGCGTCGCCTCGTCGCGCACGATACTCAGCAGTTCCTCCTCGGACGGCAAGGTCAGGGAGAACCGAGCCGCGTAACGCTGGACCTCCGCCGGCAGCTTGAACGCATGGGAGACCAGCACCAGCGTCGGGGCCGAAGCCCCTTCGGCCATGGCAATCTCCTTCAACAACCGCACCAGTCGCGGCTCGTCGAGAAACGGATGCAGGTCGCAGAAGACGTAGAGATTCGCCAACGGGTCGTATTTGACGTGCTTCAGCGCGACCTCAGCCGCGCAGCTCTCGCCGCTATCCAGCGCTTCTCCGCCGAATGCGAAGCGTCTTAGCCCCTCGGTCACTGACCAGACCTGGAGCGCGACACCCCGGCTGATGGCCAATCCGGTAAGCGTTTCAAGGACACGCCGCTCGTCCCACGACTCGATAACCACGAGTCGCAGACGTGACTCGAGCACCAGTGCCAAATCACGGATATCGTTCTTCATTTGCTACCTTCCTGTGTAGGCTGACCAGGTTCAAAACGGCCTGTTACACTGTCAAATCGTCCCATTCGGAGAAGCGCCATGGATTGTCTGTTCTGCAAGATCGTGGCTGGGGATATCCCCGCGCACAAGCTTTATGAAGACGATCAGGTCATCGCCTTCAATGACATCGCACCCCAGGCGCCCGTGCATTTTCTAGTGATACCGAAGAAACACATAGCCACCCTCCACGATCTGAGCGAAAAGGATGACAAGGCACTCGCCGGCCACATCCTCTTTACGGCACAGCGTCTAGCTGAAGAACAGGGCTGCCAAGAAGGCTTCCGCGTCGTTATGAACTGCAACGACCTCGGTGGCCAGACGGTCTATCACATACACATGCATGTGCTTGGCCAGCGTCAGATGCACTGGCCGCCGGGCTGATCGAACGTTACCCGAGAAAGCGCCACTGCCAACGACTGCTCCGAGCCACCTGGAGACGACATGCCTAACCAACGCGAATATTCACCCGCCGACCGCCTGCTGTTGCAAGCCGATGCCGCGTTAAGAACACTGCTGCCGTTCAGCGGCCAGCCCAATCGACCAACGCCAGCGGCATTGAAGAACGAGACCGAGCTGAGCGACAGCGAAGCACGTCACGTTGCCGGACTGATGCGGATCAATCATACGGGTGAGGTTTGCGCTCAGGCCCTGTATCAAGGGCAGGCATTGACAGCGCGATTACCGAGAGTGCGCCAGGCGATGGAGCATGCAGCCGATGAGGAAGTCGACCACTTGGCTTGGTGCGAGCAACGCATCCATCAGTTGGGCAGCCACACCAGCGTTCTTAACCCGCTTTTCTATGGATTGTCGTTCGGCATCGGTGCTTCTGCCGGGCTGATCAGCGACCGGATCAGTCTGGGCTTCGTTGCTGCAACCGAGGATCAGGTCTGCAAGCATCTCGACGAACATCTGGAACAGATCCCGGCAAGCGACGAGAAATCCCGAGCCATTCTGGAGCAGATGCGTACGGACGAGGCGCAGCATTCGACCGCCGCTCTCGATGCGGGCGGCTTGCGCTTCCCAGCACCAGTCAAGTTCGGCATGAGCCTGATGGCCAAAGTGATGACGAAAACCACGTACCGAATTTGATTAGCCAATAAATGAGAAGGGCGCCGATACAGGCGCCCTTCTCATTTGTGCGGCTACTAGCCCGGCATGTTGCGCGCGTAGAAGATCTCCAGCATCTCGTGACGCAGGCGATCCTCAACCTGCTGTCGCTGTTCGGCGGACAGATTATTGGTCGCGTCGCCGAACAGATAGTTCTCCAGCTCGAAATTCTTCAACAACATCTTGGTGTGGAACAGATTCTCCTGATAAACATTAACGTCGGTCATCTGATAGGCCGAGCGGGTGTCTTCGGAAAGGTAGTTCTGAATCGAATTGATTTCGTGGTCGATGAAGTGCTTCTTGCCTTCCACATCACGAGTAAAGCCACGAACGCGATAATCGACCGTCACGATATCCGACTCGAATTGATGGATCAGATAATTGAGCGCCTTGAGCGGAGAAATAACACCGCAGGTCGAAACATCGATATCCACACGAAAGGTCGCAATGCCCTCGACCGGATGAATTTCGGGGTAGGTGTGAACCGTGATATGGCTCTTATCCAGATGCGCCAGAATAGTTTCGGGCAGCGGACCGGGTGATTCCTCGATCTGACTGTCAGTCGGGGTGACCGGCTGCTCGGAAATGAGAATGGTCACGCTGGCGCCCTGCGGCTCGTAATCCTGCCGCGCAATGTTGAGAATGTTCGCGCCAATGATGTCGACAACATCGGTCAGAATCTGCGTCAGCCGCTCGGCGTCGTATTCTTCATCGATGTACTGTACGTACGCCTGCTGGTCTTCCTGCGTTTCGGCATAGCAGATGTCGTAAATATTGAAGCTCAAGGTCTTCGTCAGGTTGTTGAACCCGTGGAGCTTGAGTTTGCTTTTCACCATTGGAAACTCTCTTTTATGCGGCTCACCGCGTGATTGAGCATGCCCGTCAGATACGGATATCTGCGTAGGACGGTATACACCTCTTCGCATTAGCGACTGTGGCTGCTGTTTTAACGAAACGGCCCCGTTGAAAAACGGGGCGCGCATTATGCAGATTGAAGGCGGCGGGTGCCAGTGCCCGCAAACGTCAATCTGATGAGTCGAAGCCTGCAACGTTCTCGGCGCACACCGAGGGAGGCGGTGTGATTGCTTGTGTTCCAGCGGTCACCCTAGCTCGACAATCTCATAGTCATGTGTAATTTCAACGCCGGCACGCCCGAGCATGATCGACGCGGAGCAGTATTTCTCGGCGGATAGTTCGACCGCACGCTTGACCTGGGCCTCCTTCAGGCCTCGCCCCTTGACGACGAAGTGCAGATGAATCTTGGTGAACACCTTCGGATCCTCATTGGCGCGCTCAGCCTCCAGGAATGCCTCGCAGCTCTCGACCGGCTGACGCGACTTCCTCAAGATGCTCACCACATCGAAGTTGCTGCAGCCACCAAGCCCGAGCAACAGCATCTCCATCGGACGAACACCGAGATTACGCCCACCGTTTTCTGGCGGACCGTCCATGACCACGACATGACCGCTGCCCGATTCGCCGAGAAACATCGCTTCTCCGGCCCACTGAATGCGCGCTTTCATCGATAGACTCCGGTACAAAAGGAGCGAAGCTTAGCATGACCATCGACGGCAGCTGGAGGCAGCAATCCGACGAAACGAATGCTCCGAAGTTGATATTCGTGTCGCAGTTTTGTTGTCGATGCGGACCGGTCTGTTAAGCTCCCTTGGCCTGATAACAGAACTCAGTCATAAATAATAAGAACCTGCCTCTATTGGACACATCTTCCGGGACTACAGCATGGTCGCTATTACACTTACGCCCAAGATCAAAAACATCGACAAACTACTCGCGCATTGCCATCGCCGGCGCTATACCGCCAAGAGCACCATCATTTATGCAGGCGATCGTTGTGAAACTCTCTTCTTCATTGTTAAAGGCTCGGTCACCATTCTGATCGAGGACGATGATGGGCGGGAGATGATCATCGCTTATCTCAACTCCGGAGACTTCTTCGGAGAGATGGGCCTGTTCGAAAAGGAAGGCACCGAAAAGGAACGTAGCGCCTGGGTCCGCGCAAAGACCGAATGCGAAGTCGCCGAATTGAGCTACGCCAAGTTCCGCGAACTGACGCAGCAGGATCCCGATATCCTTTACGCGCTCGGCAGTCAGATGGCCGAACGTTTACGCAACACGACGCGCAAGGTCGGTGATCTAGCGTTCCTCGACGTGACCGGCCGCGTGGCCCGCACGCTGCTCGATTTGTGCAAACAACCCGATGCCATGACCCATCCGGATGGCATGCAGATCAAGATCACTCGCCAGGAAATTGGCCGCATCGTCGGTTGTTCACGGGAGATGGTCGGACGTGTACTCAAGAGCTTGGAATCCCAAGGCTTGGTGCACGTGAAAGGCAAGACCATGGTGGTATTCGGTACTCGCTGAACGCTTAACCAGCACCATTGAAAAAGCCGGCTACCACAGGCCGGCTTTCCAATTCTCCGCTCAGATCAATCCGGATCGCCACCCACCCGCTGGCGGGCTCGGCTCGGGAAGAACAAGCGTTGCAGTTCTACGCCGGGCTCTTCTGCCCGCATGAAGGCTTCGCCAACCAGAAACGCATATACCTCGTTTATCTCCATCAACTCGACATCTGCGCGATGCAGAATGCCGCTCTCGGTGACCACGACGCGGTCACGAGGAATGCGCGGCAGCAAATCGAGCGTGGTTTCCAAACTGAGTTCGAACGTGTGCAGATTACGGTTGTTGACTCCGACCAAAGGCGTTTCGAGGCGCAACGCGCGCTCCAGCTCGGCCCCGTCATGCACTTCCACCAATACGTCGAGCCCCTGAGCTTTTGCCACATCGGCCAGCTCGACCATCTGCGCATTCTCCAGCGCAGCGACGATCAGCAGAATGCAGTCGGCACCCAGCGCTCGAGCCTCGATCACCTGATAGGGATCGACCATGAAATCCTTGCGGATCACCGGCAGCTTGCAGGCAGCACGCGCCTGCCGCAGATACTCATCGGCGCCCTGGAAAAAATCGATGTCAGTCAGTACCGAAAGACAGGTCGCGCCGCCGGCCTCGTAGCTTTTGGCAATGTCCGCAGGCACGAAGTCTTCGCGCAGCACACCCTTGCTCGGCGAGGCTTTCTTGATCTCGGCAATCACAGCCGGCTGTTTGTTGCGAACCTGCTCTTGCAGACTGCGGGCGAAACCGCGGACCGGATCTGCCGCGACTGCCAGCCGTTCCAGTTCGGCCAGACTGACACGACTACGACGCTCGGCCACCTCCTCGTGTTTGCGCGTAATGATTTTTTCCAGAACCGTCGGCACGCTCATTGTGAACTCTCCTGCTTGAACACAACGGTAAATGAAACCAATTCCTCGAGCTTGTCTCTCGCGAGGCCGGTGTGCAACGCATCGTGTGCCATTTCGACGCCCTGTTTCAGGCTGCTGGCAACATCGGCGGCGTAGAGCGCAGCACCCGCGTTGAGCACGATCATGTCCGCCGCCTTCTGCCCGTTCTCGGTCTTGCGTCGCCCCAGCGCATCACGAATCAGTGCCAGCGAGCCCTGAGCATCATCGACGTTCAGCCCGATCAGGCTTTGGCTTTTGATGCCGAAGTCCTCAGGCTGAACGCGGTACTCGGTGATTTCGCCGTTGTTCAGCTCTGCAATATAGGTCGGTGCCGCCAGGCTTATCTCGTCCAGCCCATCCTGCGCGTGCACGACCAGCACATGCTGGCTGCCGAGACGCGACAGTACTTCCGCCATTGGCCGGCAGAGCTCTTTACTGAAGACACCAAGCACTTGATGCTGGACGCCCGCGGGATTGGACATCGGCCCGAGGATATTGAACAGGGTGCGCAGCCCCAACTCGCGGCGCGGTCCGGCGGCAAATTTCATCGCCCCGTGATGCGCCGGTGCGAACATGAAGCCAACGCCTACGGCATCCACACTGCGCGCCACTTGCTCGGGTGTGAGATCAAGGTAGACCCCCGCGGCTTCGAGCAGGTCGGCACTGCCGCTCTTACCTGACACCGCCCGGTTGCCATGCTTGGCGACCTTTCCACCAGCCGCCGCAACAACGAACGCCGCGGCGGTAGAGACGTTGAAGATATTCATCCCGTCGCCACCGGTGCCACAGGTATCCACCAGACGATGGGTGTCGAAGTGCACCGGCGCGGCCAGCTCGCGCATTACCTGCACGGCCCCGACGATCTCGTCGATGGTTTCGCTCTTCATGCGCATGCCCATGAGGAAAGCGCCAATCTGAGCGTCGGTACACTGGCCGGTCATTATCTGCCGCATGACGGCTTTCATTTCCTCGGTACTCAGATCCAGCTGGCCGACGATCCGATTCAGGGCGTCCTTGATATCCATCAGCGCACGCCTCCGGTCTGCTTCAAAAAATTGGCGAACAGTTCGTGGCCCTGCTCGGTCAGGATGGATTCAGGATGGAACTGCACGCCTTCGATATTCAACGTCTTGTGCCGCAGCCCCATGATTTCGTCGACGCTGCCGTCGTCTTGCCGCGTCCAGGCCGTGACCTCAAGGCAATCCGGCAAGGTCTCGCGCTTGACCACCAGCGAGTGATAGCGAGTAACCGTGAGCGGGTTGTTCAGCCCGGCGAACACCCCGCCATTTTCATGCATAACCGGACTGGTCTTGCCATGCATCACCTGCCGTGCGCGCACGACGTCACCGCCAAATGCCTGACCGATGCTCTGATGGCCGAGACACACGCCAAGAATCGGCAACTTACCGGCGAAATGGCGAATCAATTCCAGCGAAACGCCCGCTTCGTTCGGTGTGCAGGGGCCGGGCGAGACGACTATGCGCTCGGGGCTCAGGGCTTCGATTTCCGCCACGCTCAATTCATCGTTGCGCACCACTTTGACCTCGGCGCCGAGCTCGCCGAGGTACTGCACAACGTTATAAGTAAAGGAATCGTAGTTATCGAGCATCAACAGCATGATCAGTTCTCCTGCTGGTCGCGTTCGGCCAAGGCCACCGCGCGGAACATGGCGCGGCGCTTGTTGAGCGTTTCTTCCCACTCCAGCGCCGGCTGCGAATCGGCGACGATGCCGGCGCCGGCCTGTACATGCAGTTCGCCGTCCTTGATCACCGCGGTACGGATCGCAATGGCGGTGTCCATGTTGCCGTTCCAAGCAAGATAGCCGACTGCACCGCCGTAGACGCCGCGCTTGACCGGCTCCAGCTCGTCGATGATTTCCATCGCACGGATTTTCGGCGCACCGGACAAGGTGCCAGCCGGCAGGATCGCGCGCAGTGCATCCATTGCCGTCAGCGGTGCCTTGAGCTGGCCGGTGACGTTGGACACGATGTGCATGACATTGGAATAGCGTTCGATAACCATTTTCTCGGTCAGCCGCACTGAGCCATTTTCGGCCACGCGGCCCACGTCGTTGCGGCCCAGGTCGATCAGCATCAGGTGTTCGGCCAGCTCCTTGGCGTCGCTGAGCAGATCCTTTTCCAACGCTAGATCGGCCTCTTCGTTAGCGCCGCGCGGGCGAGTGCCGGCGATCGGCCGAACCGTGACCAGCCCTTCTTCGACGCGCACCAGCACTTCTGGCGACGAACCCACCACGTGGAAGTCGCCGAAGTTGAAGAAATACATATAAGGCGTCGGATTGAAGCAGCGCAGCGCACGATAGAGATCGATGGGCGCGGCCTTGAACGGGATCGACATGCGCTGGGAAATCACCACCTGCATGCAATCGCCGGCAAGGATGTAGTCCTTGATGCGGTTGACGGCCTGCTCGTAGTCCTCATGGGTGAAGCTGGAACGGAACGTCGGTTCGGCGCCGTCGCTCTTTTCGAAATCCAGGCCCAGACGCGGTGTGATCGACTGACGAAGCTTTTCGCGTAGCGCTTGCAGCTTCGCCTGCCCCGCCTCGTAGGCGTCTGGCTGCGCCGGATCGACCAGCACGATGCAATGCAGCTTGCCGGCCAGGTTGTCGAATACCACCACCGCATCGGAAACCATCAACAGAATGTCTGGCGTCCCGAGCGGGTCGGGATTCGGTCCCTTGGCCAACTTGCGCTCGACATAGCGCACGCTGTCGTAACCGAAGTAACCCACCAGGCCGCCGTTGAAGCGCGGCAAGCCCTCGACGGGCGCGACGCGATAGCGCTGCTGGAAGGATTCGACAAAGGCCAGCGGGTCCTCTACTTCGCAGTTTTCGGTTTCGATGCCGTCAGTGGTCACGCTGATGTGATGGTCATGCACGCGCAAAACGGTGCGACACGGCAGACCGATGATCGAGTAACGCCCCCACTTCTCCCCGCCCTGCACGGATTCGAGCAGGTAGGAGTTGGGCGCGTCGGCGAGCTTGAGATACAGCGTCAGCGGTGTATCGAAGTCAGCGAGCGTTTCGAACGACAGAGGGATGCGGTTGTGGCCTTCGGCGGCCAAACGCAGGAATTCTTCGCGGGTCATGTCAGCCTCGTGGTCGGAGGGAGCTACTTGGGTCAGGTACAGCAAACGCACCGGTCGAGCCGGCAGGAAATGTCAGGCGCGCCAGCGCCAACGGGCCAGGGCCTTGATGACATTCATCCATTGTTTGCGGGTGACCACCACGATCTGATCTCGTCTGCGGGATTTTCGGGATCTGCGGAACAGAGCCCACACTAGCGCAGCCCCGAAGCCGAAGCAACCAGCTCACGCAGGTCATCGAGTACCAGAGCGGGCTCTTCGTTGGCGATGGGTTCGCCGTGGTTGTAGCCATAGCTGAGCGCGACGCACGCAACCTGCGCGGCCCTGGCAGCCCTGACATCGTTGCGAGAGTCGCCCACGAACAGCGATCGCTCGGCCGTCACTTCTGCCCTGTCCATGATCCACAACAGCGCCGCCGGGTCGGGTTTCTGCTGCGGCAGCGTGTCGCCGCCGATCAGCCATTGAAAATAGCCAGCGAGACCTTTCTCTTCTAACAGCGGTTCGATGAATTGCGCCGGCTTGTTGGTAATGATCGCCAGCTTTACACCGCGCTCGCGCAGCCAGTCCAGGCATTCACGGACGCCAGGATAAACAGTGGTCAGCTCATGCCCACCGGCGTAAGCCTGCATAAACAATACCAGCGCCTCGTCAGCCAGCTCATCGGCAACACCGTCATGCTGCAGCTGACCGGCCAGCGCGCGGCGCACCAGTATGCGCGAACCATTACCGACCCAATCGCGTACGCGTGCAATGCCAGCCGGCTCGCGACCCAGCAGCATCAGCATCTTGTCCACCGCGGCGGCGAGATCCGGCACCGAGTCCATCAGGGTGCCGTCCAGGTCGAACATCACCAGGCGCGGCAGCGTGCCGTCGAAGAGCTGCTCCAGACGGGTCATGGGCGGGCCAGCGCCAGTTCGGCGCGCATCTGGTCGATCACCGCCTTGTAGTCCGGCTGATTGAAAATCGCCGAGCCAGCCACGAAGGTATCGGCGCCCGCTGCGGCGATTTCGCGAATGTTCTTTGGATTGACGCCGCCATCGATCTCCAGACGAATCTCACGGCCGCTGGCATCGATCAGCGCCCGCGCTTCACGCAACTTGTCCAGCGTGCCGGGGATGAACTTCTGCCCGCCGAAGCCAGGGTTGACGCTCATCAGCAGGATCATGTCGACCTTGTCCAGGACGTACTTGAGCACGTCCAGTGGCGTCGCGGGGTTGAATACCAACCCAGCCTTGGCGCCGCCGTCCTTGATCAGCTGCAGCGAGCGGTCGATGTGCTCGGAGGCTTCCGGGTGGAAGGTGATGTAGCTGGCGCCAGCCTCGAGGAAGTCGCCGATCATGCGGTCCACCGGGCGGACCATCAAGTGCACGTCGATGGGTGCGGTGACGCCGTGCTTGCGCAGCGCCGAGCAGACCATCGGGCCGATGGTCAGGTTGGGCACGTAGTGGTTGTCCATTACATCGAAATGGACGATGTCCGCACCGGCGGCGAGCACGTTGTCCACCTCCTCTCCCAGGCGGGCGAAATTGGCGGAAAGGATGGAGGGGGCGATGGCGAACGGCTGCATGACGACCTCGGGTAGCACGGCGGAATGCCGCGCATTGTACCCGAGGGCTGGCGTTGCGGCTTAGGTCAGCTCATCGAAGCATTCGCCGATGATCGCCAAGCCGCGGTCGAGCAGCTCGTCTTCAGCAGTTAACGGCACCAGCACGCGCAGCACGTTTGAATAGGTACCGCAGGACAACAGGATCAGCCCCTTTTCACGCGCCCGCACAACAATCTGCGAGGTCAAGGCCGCAGCCGGGCGCGCATGATCGCCCGCCTCGAACAGTTCGATGGCAATCATCGCGCCCAGCCCGCGCACTTCGCCAATTTCCTTGTGCCGCGCCTGGATAGTTTCGAGGCCAGCTGTGAGCTTAGCCGCCACGGACCTACAGCGATCTAGCAGCCTTTCTTCCTCAAAGATTTCAAGCACCGCCAGGGCTGCCGCGCAGGACAGCGGATTACCAGCATAAGTACCGCCCAGACCGCCCGGAGCGATGGCGTCCATCAGTTCGGCCTTGCCGCATACTCCGGCAATCGGGAAGCCACCACCGATGGATTTGGCGAAGGTGGTGAGATCGGCAACCACGCCCATCTGCTCCATGGCGAAAAAGGTACCGGTACGGCCCGCGCCGGTTTGCACTTCGTCGGCGATCAGCAGGATGCCGTGCTGGTCGCAGAGCGCGCGCAGGCGGACCATGAATTCCTTCGGCGCGACGTTGAAACCGCCTTCGCCCTGCACCGGCTCGATGATGATCGCCGCGATGTCGCGCGGCTCGGCGTCATTCTTGAAGATGCGCTCGATACTTTCAATCGACTCGTCGACGCCGACACCATGGATCGAACACGGATAAAGCGCGCGGAAGATACCGCCCGGCATCAGGCCCATGCCCGTCGAGTAAGGCGCGACCTTGCCGGTCAGGCCGAGCGTCATCATGGTGCGCCCGTGATAGGCACCGGTGAAGGCGATCACGCCGGCGCGGCCGGTGGCGGCACGGGCGATCTTCACCGCATTCTCGACCGCTTCGGAGCCGGTAGTGACCAACAATGTCTTCTTGGCGAAATCGCCCGTCACTCGCGCGTTGATCTTCTCGCACAACTCAACATAGGGCTCGTAGGCCAGCACCTGAAAGCAGGTGTGGGTCAGTTTATGCAACTGCGCCTCGACCGCTTTGATGATCTTCGGGTGCAGGTGGCCAGTATTCAGCACAGCGATACCGCCGGCGAAATCGATGAACTCGCGGCCTTCGACGTCGACCACGCTGCTGTTCTTTGCATGGTCGGCAAAGATCGGATGGATCTGACCGACGCCACGGGGAACGGCGGCGACACGGCGTTGCATCAGGGATTCGTTGGTCTTGCTCATAAACTCCTCAGTAGCCGCTCATCGTCGGCTCGGGTCGGAATGGACGTCAGGGAGCAAGCACGACAGCATACGATGATCGACTGCCGCACCATCCGGGCGTTCGGATAACAGTAGAACGCTGTGCATTATTTTGCACGCTGAATTTCGGCCCCATCGAACCGTGCCGGCGCACGGCAAGCTGGCCGGCATTCTTGGTAAGGCCAAGGCGTCCCAGTTATGGAAATAAACCAAACTAACAGACAGCAACCAAGCGGTTAGATGCCAACATAAGCCCCACGCAGCCAGCAGAAGATGCCGAAGCATTTTGAATATGCGACAGCGCAGCCATTACAGTTTATATGCCGATATCCAGGGAGCCCCGATGCCTCGTTTTCTCGAATCACTGCGGTTGCTGGTTTTCGTTTCCGCGATCGTGATGGCATCAGATAGCAATGCCGTCGAAGAACCTGTGACGCCGATAACCGCGCCGCCCACAGCACCAACCGAACGCCCCGAGCTGCCATCGCGCAGCGAAGCCATGGCGGCCGACCTGAAGCGACAGCTGCCAGCCAGCGAAATTGTCAGGTTGCAGGCGGGTGAGAACGAATTCATTGCGCTCTGGCGGCCAGCGAATGTGGGCGCGCCCAAAGGAATGGTGATTTTGCTGCCGGGGGACGGCGAGAGTGCGGATTGGCCACGCGGTATCGGCCCGCTGCGCAAAGGTCTGCCCGATCACGGCTGGCATACCCTGAGTCTCAGCCTGCCGGACGCGCCGCAGGCCACACCCGTAGGCAACTCAAACTCCCCGGTTGAACCATCGAAAGAAAAGCCCGAACAACCCGAACAGGCGGACGTAACCGACAAAGAAAACGCACCCAACGAAGCGGGCTATCTGCCGGAAGAGACCGCAGCCACGCCGAATGAACAACCACTTGATGAAGCCGTGGCACAGGATTTACCCGAGCCAGAAGAAACCGAGCTCAGCCATGCCGACCAGATAGCCGAGCGCCTCAATGCTGCCCTGGCCTTCGCCCGCACCAAGCAGCCGAGGAAAATCGTCTTTCTCGGTCAAGGCACAGGTGGCTATTGGGCTGCGCGCTATTTGCAGCAGATGAAGCCAGACGATGTGGCTCATTTACTGCTAATCCAGCCGCATCAGCCAGAGGGGCAGGACGAGGCGCTCGCAGAATTGGTTCCGGCACTCAAGCTGGCCACCGGCGACTTCTATTACAAGGGCAACACCGGAACCTCGTCGGCTGCCCACGAGCGGCTGAATGCGAGTCGCCGCATCCAACACCCGGCTTACCAGCAGGTGGGACTGCAACCACTGTCGGGCGATCGCAAGGCCGAACAGGAACAACTGGTGCGACGGGTGCGCGGCTGGCTGGACCGGCAATCGTAACGTATCGCTATCACCGACCTAAGGCACTAGCGAAAGCCTTTACGCTCGCGGATCAGCGTGTAGGCGTTGTGCAATTCACGGGTGCGCTCCGTGGCTTCGCGAACCTGCAACGGCGTGGCCCCGGCGCCGGCCTGTTTGTCGGGGTGATGCTTGCTAAGCAAGCGCCGATAAGCGCGTTTGATCACCTGTGGCTCGCTGTCTGCGCGCACGCCAAGCAAGCGCAACGCCTGTTCATAAGCGCCCCCGAGATTGCTCGGCGCGCCTTGGCGTTGGCCGTTATTCTGATCCAACGCCGCGATAGCCGCCGAATCCCAGCCCATCCACCTTCCCCAAAGCATGATCAGCTCGTGCTCGCGCGCATCGATCTGACCCTGCGCCCGCGCCATTCGCCAACAGGCCTGAAGCACGCCCTTCGCTTCGTCGCGTCGCCCGCGTAGGCGCTGCAGCGGCTCGCGCAATCCGTCACCGCTGGATTTGCCACGGTAGAACGCATCAATAGCCGCACGCTGGGCCGTTGGCGCCAACTGTAATCGGCGCATCTCGCTGCGAGCGGCCTGGATATGCGCTTCGCTGATCCGGCCGCTGCTTTTGGCCAAGCGCCCGAGGAGAAAGAACAATAATTCGTCGCCGTGCCTTGCCGGCTTGCCGCCACCGAGGCGATGACGCAGGCTCGCCCAAGAATCGAGTCCGAGCCGGCGATCGAGCATCTGCCCGATCAAGGCACCGAGCAGCGCACCCGGAATGCTCGCCAGCAACCAACCAGCCAGCGTCCCCAACAGCGTAATGGGCCAGAACATTCAGCACCGCGCCTTCAGGATTCGTTCGACCTCAGCCAGCCGCTCATGGGTGCCGACGTCGATCCAGCGCCCACGGTAGTGCTCGCCGCTCACGAGCCCCTCCGCCATTGCCTGCCGCAGCAATGGCGCAAGCTTGAATGCACCCGCGCTGCAGCCATCAAACAGACGGGGACTCAATACGGCGATACCGCTATAGGTGAGTGTGGCGGCCGACGTGGATACTTCCCTGACCGAGCCATTGGCCAGGGCGAAATCCCCGGCCGGGTGATGCGCCGGGTTGTCCACCAGCACAAGATGCGCCAAGCCGGACAATGGCTTGTCCAACAAGCTGAAGTCGTAATCGGTCCAGATATCGCCATTGACCACCAAAAATGGTTGGTCGCCGAGCAAGGGCATTGCCCGATGGATCCCGCCGCCGGTTTCCAACGGCTCGCCTTCTGCCGAATAACGAACGCGCACGCCGAAGCGATCGCCCTCGCCCAGGTGCGCTTCGATCTGCTCGCCAAGCCAGGCGTGATTGATCACCAGTTCATTGAAGCCAGCCTCAGCCAGGGCTCGAATGTGATACTCGATCAACGGCGTGCCGCCCGCCTGCACCAGAGGTTTGGGCGTATGCAGCGTCAAGGGGCGAAGGCGCTCGCCCTTGCCTGCGGCAAGAATCATCGCCTTCATGGTGTTACCTGCGCTTGCGGCAGGCCTTGCAACAATTCGTGCAGTTCCGCCAGCTCGGGGCGGCGCGCCAGCACCGTCTCGATATAGGCGAAAAAGCGGGGCACATCGGCCAGATAACGGGGCTTGCCGTCGCGATGGCAGATCCTGGCGAAGATGCCGATGACCTTCAGATGCCGCTGCAACCCCATCAGATCGCTGGCGCGATGAAACTCGGCGAAGCTGCCCTGCACCGGGATGCCGGCGACGCGCGCGGATTCCCAATAGCTCTGAAGCCAAGCTTGGACACGCGCTTCAGGCCAGCTGAGAAAGGCGTCCTTGAACAGCGAGGTGATGTCGTAGGTCACCGGCCCGATCACCGCGTCCTGAAAGTCCAGCACACCCGGATTTGGCTGGCTGAGCATCAGGTTGCGCGGCATATAGTCGCGATGCACCAGCACCGTGGGCTGATCGAGCGCCGAGTCGATCAGCAGCCGGCAGATTCGCTCCCAGGTCTGTTGCTCGGCCGAGCTGAAACTGTGTCCCAGATGGCGCTGCACGTACCATTCCGGGAACAGTTGGAGCTCCCGGCGCAGCAGCGCCTCGTCATAGGACGGCAGTGGTATCGATACCGGAAACGCCTGGAACGCCAGCAGCGACCGAATCGCGTCGGCGAACAGCTCATCGGCACTGGCTTGGTCGATTACGTCCAGGTAGGTCTGCCGGCCCAGGTCGCTCAGCAATAGAAAGCCACGCTCGAGATCTTCAGCCAGGACCTCGGGCACCTGAACGCCCGCCTCCGCCAGCAGCGCGGCGACCGCAACGAATGGCCGGCAGTTTTCCTGCGGTGGCGGTGCATCCATGAGAATAAAACTACGCCCCTGCGCCTCCCAGCGAAAATAGCGGCGAAAACTCGCATCGCTGCTGGCCGCAACCAGGGGGGCATCAGGGACGTCGCCCCAACCTCGACGGGCAAAAAGCTCGCTCAGATTAGGCTTTAGCCAGGCGCTAAGGTCCAGCAGGCGTTGATCGTGTTGCGGCATATCAGGGGCTCTCCACGGCGCTAGCCGATAGGCGGGTCATGCTTTATTATCCAGCATCTTTTTCAGACCATCGAGAGGCGTGCGGCCCAGCCCGGCCGATGGCTCGCCGCAAGCACGGACCCAAAAACAAGATGGCAGTCAAATATCCCGCTTTTCGTAAAAAATTCCCGCTACTGGTTACCGGCGGCATGCTCGCATTGCAACCTGTAGCGACTCCTCTTGTTATCGCAGCCGAACAATTCGCCTGCCAGCCTGGCACCGGTGGCAGTTGGAACTGCGCCTCCGACATCGATAGTTCCGCGCTGCCCCGCCCGGTGCATCGCGGCAGTGCCGCCGACGGCAGCGGCGCCTCGGCGAAACCGCCCGCGAGCAAGGCCGAACGCCAGGCCGCCGCGACGACCCTGGTTACCGAGAGCAAAGGCCGCGCCCTCGCCTCGCGCAGTGCCGACTATAGCCATCTCGATTGGGTGCCGCGCGACCAGCTCACCAATGCACAACTGGCCGAGGCCGGCCCCTCGTGTACCGGCACCTATGTTGAACCGAACCGCCCAGGTCAGTTCGACAATACGCCGATGAGCGAAGCACCGACCTATGTCTCGGCAAAAGCCACCCGCTACGAACAACAGCAGGAAATCGCCACGCTGGCAGGCGATGTGGTGCTGCGCCAGGGCAGTATCCAGGCCGAATCCGACGAGGCGAGCCTGTATCAGCTGGAAAACCGCGGCGAGCTGAAGGGCAACGTCCGCCTGCGTGATCGCGGCGCGCTGATGGTCGGCGATCGCGCCGAACTCTTCCTCGATACCGGTGAAGCCCAGGTCGACAATGCCGAGTACGTGATTCACGAAGGTAAGATCCGCGGCAGCGCGCTGTATGCCAAGCGCACGGAAAACGCCATCATCCGCCTTAAAGACGGAACCTACACCAGCTGCGAGCCGGGCGAGAACAGCTGGCATCTGCAGGGCAACAACGTCACCCTGGACCCCGCCACCGGCTTCGGTTCGGCGACCAATGTGACGCTGCGGGTCAAGGATGTTCCGGTGTTCTACACCCCCTATATTCATTTCCCGATCGATGACCGTCGCCAGTCCGGCTTCCTCGCGCCCAGCATCAGCTCGTCGAGCGATACAGGGCCATCGCTGGTCACGCCATACTATTTCAACCTGGCGCCGAATTTCGACGCCACGCTCTACCCTAATTACATGGCCGATCGCGGCTTGCTGCTCGAGGGCGACTTCCGTTACCTGACCCGACGCAGCGAAGGCCAGTTCAGCGCGGCCTACCTTGACGACAGCAAGGACAACCGCAAGCTGCAATCGGAATACAAAGACCAGCGCTGGCTGTACAGCTGGCAGAACAGGACTGGGCTCGATACCCGCTGGCTGGCCGAGGTCGATTACACCGATATCAGCGACCCTTATTATTTCCAGGACCTGAATACCAATCTGGGCATTGATCGGCCAGCTCATCTCGACCAACGGGGTACGCTTAGCTATCGCGGCGATAGTTACACCGCGCGGTTGAACGTACAGGCTTACGAGCGCGCCACCATCGCCGATATCACACCCTACGAGCGCCTGCCACAGCTGACGCTCAACGGCGCGCTGCCCTTTCAGCCGGGCGGCTTGCGGTTTGCGTATAACACCGAGTTCGTCAGCTTTCAGCGCAGCCTGCGTGACGGTAATTTCTTCGATAAAAACGGAGGTCCTTTCAACGCGAGCGGAGAACCGGTCGGGGCGCCCTGGTACGACACCCGACTACAGGATCTCTCACGCGCTGAGGGGGAGCGACTGCACCTGGAACCGGGCGTGAGCCTACCGCTCAACGGGAGCTGGGGCTTCGTCAAGCCATCGATAAAGTACGCCTATACTCGCTACGATCTGGACCTGGATGCAGAAGGTATTGCCGATCTGAACAACGATGGCCGCCAGTTCAACAATTCCCCGGACCGCAGCGTGCCAATCTTCAGCATCGATAGCGGCCTGTATTTCGACCGCGACACCCAGTGGTTCGGCAACGATTACCGTCAGACTCTCGAGCCGAGGCTGTTCTATCTCTACGTGCCAGAAGAAGATCAGAACGACATACCGATATTCGATACCGGTGAATACACCTTCAACTACTCGTCGCTGTGGCGCGATAACCGCTTCTCCGGCACAGATAGAATTGGCGATGCCAATCAGGTTTCACTGGGCGTGACCAACCGCTGGATCGAGCCGAACGGTCTGGAGCGTCAGCGCTTCAGCATCGGCCAGACTTTCTACTTCCGCGATCGCGTAGTACAGCTGCCGAATCTCGAGAATCGACCAGGCTCCACATCGAATGTATCGCCGTATGCGCTCGAGTATCTGTACCGTTACAACCGCGATTGGCGCTTCAATTCGACTTTCAATTGGGATCCGGATGAGGGCAAGACCCGCTCCGGTAGTGCGATCTTCCATTACCAGCCGGCGGACAATCCGAGAAAAATCGTCAACTTCGGCTACCGCTATCGCAACGATACCGTGCGTTTCGACCAAGCGACCGGCCAGTGGTCCTATGGCGGCGACTACGGCACGCCGGGCTCGCCCGAATACATCAAGGATTACTACAAAATCAACCAGCACGACATTTCCACTATCTGGCCGATCCTGCCGCAGTGGAGCCTGATTGCGCGCTGGCAGCATGACTACAGCCGCGGCCGCACGCTGGAAGCCTTCGGCGGCTTCGAGTACGACAGCTGCTGCTGGAAGCTGCGCCTGATCAACCGTTACTGGATCGACTACCACGAAACCAGTCTCAACCCATCGCAGAATGACGAGCCAGACAATGGCATCTTCCTGCAAATCGTCCTCAAGGGACTCGGCGGTGTGTTCGGCAGCTCCACCGAGACATTCCTCGACGAAGGCATACAAGGTTACCGTGAACGTGAAGACCAAGCTTTCTGATTACCTACGCCCGCTGTTGGGCGCCCTGCTAGTGAGCAGCGCAACACTGGCGACACCGGTTTCGGCCGAAGTCCGTCAACTCAACCGCATCGTCGCCATCGTTGATAACGACGTGATCATGCAGAGCCAGCTGGACCAGCGTACGCGCGAGGTTCAGCAAACCATCGAGAAGCGCGGCGCAGAAATGCCGCCAACCGAAGTGATGCAGCAACAGGTGCTGGAGCGATTGATTACCGAGAACCTGCAATTGCAGATCGGTGAACGTTCCGGCATTCGCATCTCTGACGAAGAACTCAATCAGGCCATGGGCACCATTGCCCAGCGCAACAACATGACTCTGGATCAGTTTCGCGGCGCACTGGAGCGCGATGGTTTGAGCCTTGAGACCGCACGCGAGCAGATACGCCGCGAAATGGTCATCAGCCGTGTGCGCCAACGCCGTATCGCCGAACGCATTCAGGTTTCGAACCAGGAAGTCGAAAACTTCCTTGCCTCCGATCTCGGCAAGTTGCAGCTGTCCGAAGAGTATCGACTGGCCAATATTCTGATTCCGGTAGCGGAATCGGCCGACTCGGCGGCCATTCAGGCCGCAGAACAGACCGCCATGGACACCTATAAACAGATCCAGGACGGTGCAGATTTCGCCAGGCTTGCAGTGTCACGCTCAGCCAGTGAAAACGCACTGGAAGGTGGCGATATGGGTTGGCGCAAGGCCGCACAATTACCGCCACCGTTCGACAGCGAAGTTCGAGGCATGGCCGTGGGCGAAGTCACTCGGCCGGTGCGCACACCTCCAGGTTTCATTCTTCTCAAAGTATTGGACAAGCGCGGCGGCGACACTCAGGTGCGCGACGAAATTCATGTCCGCCACATTCTGATCAAGCCTAGCCAGATCCGCAGCAAAGAGGAAAGTCGGCGCCTGATCGAGCGTCTGCGTGACCGTATTCTGGCCGGTGAAAGCTTTGCAGAACTGGCGAAGAATTTCTCCGAAGATCCCGGTTCGGCACTCAACGGCGGCGACCTGGACTGGATCGACCCGAGCTCACTGGTACCGGAGTTCCGCGAGGTCATGGCCAACACTCCCAGCGGCCAGCTGTCCGAAGCGTTCGAGACTCCATACGGCTGGCATATTCTCGAAGTACTGGGGCGCCGCGCTACTGACGCTAGCGAGGAGTTCCGTGAACAGCAGGCGCTGACCCTGCTGCGCAACCGCAAGTACGAAGAAGAACTGCAAGCCTGGTTGCGCCAGATACGCGACGAGGCCTACGTCGAAATCAAGATCTGATAGTGACGGCCGAGCTGGATTGAATCATGCGTCGCCTCTGCGGGCCGGCCATACGGCCGGCCCGTTTCTTTTTTCCCAGCCAGAAGACTGATCGACATGACCGTCAAACGCTTCGCCCTGACTCCCGGCGAACCCGCCGGTATCGGTCCCGACCTCTGCCTGCTGCTTGCTCGCGACAGTCATCCTCATCCATTGATCGCCATTGCCAGTGCCGATTTATTGAGCGCCCGCGCCAATGAACTGGGATTGGACGTTCATATAACAACCGTAGCGCCGGAACACTGGCCCGATAAACCCGCGCCGGCCGGCAGTCTCTACGTTTGGGACACGCCACTGGGCTCTCCAGCCGTAGCTGGGCAGCTCGATGCGTCCAATGCCGGTTATGTGCTGGAGACGCTTACCCGTGCCGGCCGGGGCTGCCTCGATGGCAGCTTCGCCGGCATGATCACCGCCCCGGTGCACAAAGGCGTAATCAACGAGGCGGGCATCCCGTTCTCAGGTCATACCGAGTTTCTTGCCGAGCTGACCAATACCAAGCAGGTCGTGATGATGCTCGCTACCCGCGGCCTGCGCGTGGCGCTGGTCACCACCCACCTCCCCCTCAAGGATGTCGCTGCGGCGATTACCGCCGAGCGACTGGAGCGTGTCACCCGTATCCTGCACGCCGACCTGATCGGCAAATTCGGCATTGCACAGCCGCGCATCTTGGTCTGCGGTTTGAACCCTCATGCTGGCGAGGGCGGTCATCTGGGCCGCGAAGAAATCGAGGTCATCGAACCGACCCTACAACGCCTGCGCGGCGAAGGCCTGAATCTGATCGGTCCGCTGCCCGCCGATACCCTGTTCACGCCCAAGCACCTCGACCGCTGCGATGCTGTGCTGGCGATGTATCACGACCAAGGATTGCCGGTCCTCAAGTACAAAGGCTTCGGCGCAGCGGTCAATGTCACGCTGGGTTTGCCCATCGTGCGTACATCGGTCGACCACGGCACTGCACTCGATCTCGCCGGCAGCGGCCGAGTCGATACCGGCAGCCTGCAAGTGGCGCTGGAGACGGCGTATCAGATGGCCGAAAGCCGCCGCACCTAATAAGACGGTAAGCGACGCAGGAATGTTGAAGCCGCGACTGCACGGACATCCGGCGTCGCGTAACCCGCGGCAGTGTAGCCGCCCTGACATCGACGATGGATTACGCAGCTGCCGTCTTTCGTGCACCTGCGGCATCTGGCCTGCGCTGCTAACCCATCGACCTTCACATAGCACTTGTGCATGACTCATGCAGCTTGGCACTGATGTTCGCTGTTAAACTGCGCGTCTTTTCCCCTTTGCCTTGTGCTTTGAGCCTGCCGCTTGCAGCCTGAAGCCTGGAGCCGCTTTCCGATGTCTGAATACCAACACCGCGCGCGCAAGCGTTTCGGCCAGAACTTTCTCCATGATGCCGGCGTGATCCACCGCATCCTGCGATCCATCCACGCCAAACAGGGCGAGCGAATCGTCGAGATTGGGCCGGGCCAGGGCGCCCTCACCGAAGGCTTGCTAGATAGCGGCGCACACCTGGACGTGGTCGAACTGGACCTGGACCTCATTCCGATCCTGAAGCACAAATTTGCCGGTCGCGAAAATTTCGCGCTGCATCAGGGTGATGCGCTGAAATTCGATTTCGCCGAGCTGAGCCAGGAGTCCGACAGTCTGCGTATCGTTGGCAACCTGCCGTACAACATTTCCACACCGCTGATCTTTCATTTGCTCGACCATGCCGGACTGATCCGTGACATGCATTTCATGCTGCAGAAGGAAGTGGTCGAGCGGCTCGCTGCGCAACCCGGTGGCGGTGATTGGGGGCGACTGTCGATCATGGTGCAGTACCACTGTCGCGTCGAACACCTGTTCAATGTCGGGCCCGGCGCTTTCAACCCGGCGCCAAAGGTAGAGTCAGCGATTGTTCGCCTTGTACCCCATGAAGTGTTACCACATCCGGCACACGATCACCGCCAGCTCGAAAACGTGGTCCGCCAGGCGTTTAACCAGCGTCGCAAGACCCTGCGCAATACGCTTAAGGGATTGCTGGATGCGGACGCCATCGCCGCCGCCGACGTTGATGGCAGCCTGCGTCCGGAACAGCTGGATCTGGCAGCGTTCGTAAGACTGTCCGACCAACTTTCCGCCCGCAGCTGCGCCCGCGTCTGACGACGAACCCACGAGCAGGAGCACCTCATGCCTGAAGACCTTCGCTACAGGATCGACGTCGATATCAGCCCGGCATACCTGGCCGACCAATCGCAGCCGGAACAAAACCGTTATGCCTTTGCCTACAGGGTAACGATCGAAAACAAAGGCCAGCTCACTGCACAATTGCTATCACGCCACTGGATCATCACCGACGGCGATGGCCAAGTGCAGGAAGTGCGTGGCGCCGGCGTGGTCGGCGAGCAGCCAGTGCTCGCTCCTGGCCAGCGACATGTCTATACCAGCGGCACGCTGATGGCTTCCCGCGTCGGCACCATGCAGGGCAGCTATCAAATGCTCGCCGAAGACGGGCATCGCTTCGACGCCGTGATTGCGCCATTCCGGCTGGCCGTACCCGGAGCCTTGCATTGACTACCTATGCTGTTGGCGACCTGCAAGGTTGCCTTGAACCGCTCCAGCGTCTGTTGCAGCGGGTCGATTTCAGCCCTTCGCGCGATTGCCTGTGGCTCGCCGGGGACCTGGTCAATCGTGGCCCAGCGTCGCTTGAGGCGCTGCGCTTCGTTCGTAATCTGGGCAGTTCGGGCGTTACCGTACTGGGCAACCATGACCTGCATCTGCTGGCCGTTGCGTACGATGTCGGGCGGCTGAAAAGAGCCGATACCCTCAAGCCGATCCTTGATGCACCCGACCGTGCCGATCTGATCGATTGGCTGCGTCAGCAAAAGATCATCCATCACGATGCCGAACGCGAAGCCACCATGGTCCATGCCGGCATCCCGCCGCAGTGGACAATGGACAAGGCGCTACGACGCGCCGCCGAAGTCGAACAAGCATTACGCGATGACGCCATGCTGCCGCTGTTTCTCGACGGGATGTATGGTAACCAGCCGGCCAAATGGAACAAGGAGCTCCACGGCATACCGCGGCTGCGTCTGATTACCAACTATTTCACCCGCATGCGCTTTTGCAAATCCGATGGCACCCTCGATCTGGAGGCCAAGGAAGGGCTCGGTTCTGCGCCCCCAGGATTCGCGCCCTGGTTCAGCCATTCCAATCGCAAAACCCGAGGCTGCAAGATCATCTTTGGTCATTGGGCCGCACTGGAAGGTCAGTGCGACGCGCCCAATGTCTATGCGCTGGATACTGGCTGCGTGTGGGGTAATGCCATGACCCTGATGAATCTCGACAGCGGCGAACTGCACCGCTGCAACTGCGAGGCAACCCATGACTGATTTCAAACGCATCTCTCCGGAGCAGGCACAGGCGCTGCGCAGCGAAGGCGGCGTTATCGTCGATATTCGCGACGCGCACAGCTACGCCAATGGTCATATCAAGGGATCGACACATCTCGACAATCATTCGTTACCCGACTTCATCGCCGCGGCGGACCTTGACCATCCGCTTATCGTCACCTGTTATCACGGCCATTCCAGCCAGAGCGCGGCGGCGTATCTGGTCCATCAGGGCTTTTCGGATGTCTATAGTCTCGATGGCGGCTTCGAGCTGTGGCGCCACAGCTTCCCTCAGGACATCGAGCAGGGCGATCCTGCATAAATAATATTTCTCTCAGAGGCCGCGCATTGCGCGGCCTTGCGCCCCTCATCCGACGAAACGCAGCGGTAAATGCACCTCTCCTCCCTTGAATTTGTTGAATCCGAACTATCCTTCAGTTCAGGCCATCCAAACAGGTGAAGCCGTTTTCGGCCACCGGGCCTCAGGTTTCGACCATCAGGTGTTCGGGGGGACTCCACAGGCCGATTATCGGCCGGTACCTGAATGCCTGATGACAACACCGGCTCCGAGCATCGTCCGAGGTGAAGTCAATGAGCATTTTCAGCCATTTCCAGCAACGATTCGAAGCAACCCGCCAAGAAGAGTATTCGCTTCAGGAATACCTCGACCTGTGCAAGGAAGACCGGGGCACTTACGCCACTGCCGCTGAGCGTTTGCTGATAGCCATCGGCGAACCACAGCTGGTCGACACCTCAACCGACTCGCGGCTATCGCGAATCTTCTCCAACAAGGTCATCCGTCGCTACCCTGCCTTCGAAGATTTTCACGGCATGGAAGATTGCATCGATCAGATCGTTTCCTACTTCCGCCACGCCGCGCAGGGGCTGGAAGAAAAGAAGCAGATCCTCTACCTCCTCGGCCCGGTGGGCGGCGGCAAGTCATCGCTGGCCGAGAAGCTCAAGCAACTGATCGAGAAAGTGCCCTTCTATGCCATCAAGGGCTCTCCGGTATTCGAATCGCCACTGGGCCTATTCAATCCGGCGGAAGACGCGGAGATACTCGAGGAGGATTACGGCATCCCACGCCGCTATCTCAATTCGATCATGTCTCCCTGGGCAACCAAACGCCTGCAAGAGTTCGGCGGCGACATCAGCCAGTTCCGCGTAGTCAAACTGTATCCCTCGATTCTCAACCAGATCGCCGTAGCCAAGACCGAACCCGGCGACGAGAACAACCAGGACATATCGGCGCTGGTGGGCAAGGTGGATATCCGAAAACTAGAGGAATTTCCGCAGAACGACCCTGACGCGTATAGCTATTCGGGTGCGTTGTGCCGGGCCAACCAGGGCCTGATGGAATTCGTCGAGATGTTCAAGGCACCGATCAAGGTGCTCCATCCTTTGCTGACCGCGACCCAGGAAGGCAATTACAACAGTACCGAAGGCCTCGGCGCGATTCCGTACAGCGGCATTCTGTTGGCCCACTCCAACGAATCGGAGTGGCATACCTTCCGTAACAACAAGAACAATGAGGCGTTCATCGACCGCATCTACATCGTCAAGGTGCCTTACTGCCTGCGCGTCACCGACGAGATCAAGATTTACGACAAACTCCTGTTCAACAGCTCGCTGTCAAAAGCCCATTGCGCCCCCGATACGCTGAAGATGCTCGCGCAGTTCTCGGTACTCAGCCGACTGAAGGAGCCGGACAACTCCAACATCTACTCGAAAATGCGTGTCTACGACGGTGAGAACCTCAAGGACACCGACCCCAAGGCCAAGTCGATTCAGGAGTACCGCGACACGGCTGGCGTCGACGAGGGCATGAATGGTCTGTCCACGCGTTTCGCCTTCAAGATCCTGTCCAAGGTATTCAACTTCGATCCGCATGAGATCGCGGCAAACCCGGTGCACCTGCTTTATGTTCTGGAGCAGCAGATCGAGCAGGAACAGTTCCCCGCCGAGGTACGCGAACGCTATCTGCGCTTCATCAAGGAATATCTGGCGCCGCGTTACGTGGACTTCATCGGCAAGGAAATCCAGACCGCCTACCTCGAGTCTTACAGCGAGTACGGGCAGAACATCTTCGACCGCTACGTGCTATACGCCGATTTCTGGATTCAGGACCAGGAATACCGGGATCCTGAAACCGGCGAAATCCTCAATCGCGCCGCGCTTAATGAGGAGCTCGAAAAAATCGAGAAGCCGGCCGGCATCAGCAATCCGAAGGATTTCCGCAACGAAATCGTCAATTTCGTGTTGCGTGCCCGGGCCAACAACAACGGTAAGAACCCGTCTTGGCTCAGCTACGAGAAGCTGCGCGTGGTGATCGAGAAAAAGATGTTCTCCAACACCGAAGACCTGCTGCCGGTCATCAGCTTCAACGCCAAGGCCAGCAAGGAAGATCAGAAGAAGCACAACGATTTCGTCGTGCGGATGGTCGAACGCGGCTACACCGAGAAGCAGGTGCGCCTGCTGTCGGAATGGTATCTGCGGGTACGTAAATCGCAGTAATGCGGCCCTAGGCTGCAAGCCCCAGGCTACAGGCGCAAGCGAAGCAGTAACCTGCCGCCTGTGGCCCGTAGCCTGTAGCGCCCGGAGGGCATCTATGAGTTACGTGATCGACCGCCGTTTGAACGGCAAAAACAAGAGCACGGTCAATCGCCAGCGCTTCTTGCAGCGATACCGTGGGCATATCAAGAAGGCCGTGGAAGAAGCGGTTGGACGTCGCTCCATTACCGACATGGAACACGGCGAGCAAATCAGCATTCCAGGTCGCGATATCGATGAACCGATCCTGCACCACGGGCGCGGCGGTCGGCAGACCATCGTCCACCCGGGCAATAAGGAGTTTATCGCGGGTGAACGGATTCCCCGTCCACAGGGCGGCGGTGGCGGCCAGGGGGCAGGCAAGGCCAGCAACAGTGGCGAAGGCATGGACGATTTCGTCTTCCAGATCACTCAGGAGGAGTTTCTGGACTTCATGTTCGAGGACCTGGAACTCCCCAATCTAGTCAAACGCCACCTGGCGGGCACCGATACTTTTAAAACTGTCCGCGCCGGCATCAGCAGCGAGGGCAATCCATCCCGGATCAACATCGTTCGTACCCTGCGTTCGGCTCACGCGCGCCGTATTGCTCTTTCAGGCAGTAGCCGCGCGAAGTTGCGTGAGGTGAAGGCGGAGCTCGCGCGCCTCAAGCTCGAGGAACCGGCTAATTTCAGCGACATCCAGGCGGCCGAGGAGGAAATCCAGCGGCTCAGCGCCCGCATTCACCGCATCCCCTTTCTCGACACCTTCGACCTCAAGTACAACCTGCTGGTCAAGCATCCCAACCCCAGCTCCAAGGCGGTGATGTTCTGCCTGATGGATGTCTCCGGTTCCATGACCCAGACAACCAAGGACGTCGCCAAGCGCTTCTTCATCCTGCTGTACCTGTTCCTCAAGCGGAACTACGAAAAGATCGACGTGGTGTTCATCCGTCATCACACCAGCGCTAAGGAAGTTGATGAAGAAGAATTCTTCTACTCACGCGAAACGGGCGGGACCATTGTCTCCAGTGCGCTGAAAATGATGCAGGAAATCATGGCCGAGCGTTACCCGGCCAACGAGTGGAACATCTATGCCGCGCAGGCTTCCGATGGCGACAACTGGAACGATGACTCTCCAATCTGCCGCGACATTCTGATCAACCAGATCATGCCGGTCGTCCAATATTTCACCTATGTCGAAATCACGCCGCGCGAACACCAGGCGCTGTGGTACGAATACAACCAGGTGGCCGAAGCCTTTGGCGAATCGTTCGCCCAGCAACAACTGGTGACGGCGGGAGACATCTATCCGGTGTTCCGCGAACTCTTCCAGCGCCGCATGGCTAGCTGAGGTACGCAGCATGAAACGACAGCCCATTTCCACCGGTTCGGAATGGACCTTCGAGCTGATCCGAACCTACGACCGCGAGATTGGCCGCATTGCCGAGCGTTACGCGCTGGATACCTATCCCAATCAGATCGAGGTGATCACCGCCGAGCAGATGATGGATGCCTATGCCTCGGTGGGCATGCCGCTCGGCTATCACCACTGGTCCTACGGCAAGCATTTTCTCAGCACGGAAAAGTCCTACACCCGCGGTCAGATGGGTCTGGCCTACGAGATCGTGATCAATTCAGATCCCTGCATTGCCTATCTGATGGAAGAGAACACCATCACCATGCAGGCGCTGGTGATCGCCCATGCCAGCTACGGGCACAACAGTTTCTTCAAGGGCAACTATCTGTTCCGCACCTGGACCGATGCCAGTTCGATCATCGACTACTTGGTTTTCGCCAAGCAGTACATCATGCAGTGTGAAGAGCGCCACGGCATCGATGCGGTGGAGGATTTGCTGGACTCTTGCCACGCGTTGATGAACTACGGCGTCGATCGCTACAAGCGGCCCTACCCCATCTCTGCCGAAGAGGAACGACGCCGGCAGAAGGATCGCGAAGAGCACCTGCAAAAGCAGATCAACGACCTCTGGCGCACCATACCCAAGTTTGGCGAGAAGGAAGATGAGCGCCAGCGGGATCAACGCTTTCCGGTCGAGCCACAGGAGAACATTCTCTACTTCATCGAGAAGCACGCCCCGCTGCTGGAGCCCTGGCAGCGCGAAGTCGTGCGCATCGTGCGCAAGATCGCGCAGTATTTCTATCCGCAGCGCCAGACTCAGGTGATGAACGAAGGTTGGGCCACCTTCTGGCACTACACGCTGATCAACGACCTCTACGACGAGGGACTGGTAACCGACGGATTCATGTTCGAGTTCCTTCAGTCCCATACCAGCGTCATCTATCAGCCCGGCTTCGACAGTCCGTATTACAGCGGCATCAACCCCTACACGCTGGGGTTCGCCATGTATCAGGACATTCGCAGGATCTGCGAGCACCCGACAGAGGAAGACAAGCGCTGGTTCCCGGACATTGCCGGCAGTGATTGGCTGACCACCGTCAAATTCGCCATGAATAACTTCAAGGACGAGAGTTTCATTTTGCAGTTTCTCTCGCCCAAGGTGATTCGTGACCTCAAGCTGTTCAGCATTCTGGACGACGACCGCAAGGATGAATTGCTGGTCCCAGCCATCCACGACGAGAGCGGCTACCACACCATTCGCGAATTGCTGGCGGCGCAGTACAACCTCGGCAATCGTGAGCCCAACGTGCAGGTTTGGAGCGTCGACCGCCGCGGTGATCGCTCGCTCACGCTGCGCCACCAACAACATGACCGCAAACCGTTGGGCGGGTCGACCGAAGAGGTGCTCAAGCACTTGCATCGGCTCTGGGGTTTCGACGTGCACCTACAATCGATGCAGGACGACAAGTTGGTCACTACCCACCACATGCCGACCCGAATCGAGCCAGAAGCCGAAAGCAAATTCCCCGGCATGAATCTGCCAGCAATGCATTGAAGGCTGGAGGCTGCTTTCCGTCCAGCCTCCGGCGCTTTTATCGGCTTCACCGCCGTTATCCTTTATCCTCCGCCCGAACGGAGGAAGACATGCAGATCTACAAAGTCGGCGGGGCAGTACGTGACCGGTTGCTGGGGCGACCGGTGACCGAAGTGGATTGGGTCGTGGTCGGCTCCAGTGCAGAGGAAATGCAGGCCAAAGGTTTTCGCCCGGTGGGCGCAGATTTTCCGGTTTTTCTGCATCCGACTTCCGGCGAGGAATATGCGCTTGCCCGCACCGAGCGTAAGAGCGGTCGCGGTTATGGCGGTTTTACCTTTTATGCCAGCCCTGACGTAACCCTGGAAGAAGACCTGATCCGTCGCGACCTGACGATCAATGCCATGGCCGAGGATGAACACGGCCATCTGATCGACCCCTATGACGGCCAGTCCGATCTCGCCGCGCGCCGACTCAGACACGTGTCCCCCGCTTTCGCCGAGGACCCGTTAAGAGTGCTGCGCGTCGCCCGTTTTGCAGCACGCTATGCCGAGCTTGGCTTCAGCGTAGCCGAAGAGACTCAGGCACTGATGCGCCAGCTCGCCGAGTCGGGAGAGTTGCAAGCGCTGACACCGGAACGCAGCTGGAAGGAGATTTCGCGTGCACTGATGGAGCCTCGTCCCGACGTGTTCGTGCAGGTGCTACGCGATTGCGGCGCCTTAAAAGAGCTATTCCCGGAGATCGATGCCTTGTTCGGCGCACCGCAAGCGGCCGCGCATCAATCGAAAAAAACCGATCCGGGGGAGCATTTGCTCAGCGTGCTGCGCCAATGCGCGATCCACGAGCAGCCACTGACAGTGCGCTGGGCTTGCCTGCTGCATGATCTGGGTAAGGGCAACACGCCGGATGATCAATGGCCGCAGCATATTGCCCAGGAGAAAAAAGATCTGCAGCCGATCGAGGCCACCAATGCGCGTTACAAGGTGCCACGTGACTGTCAGGAACTTGCCATGCTGGTTGGCGAGTTCCACACTCTGGGTTATCGAGCGATTGAGCTACGCGCCTCGACGCTCTTCGACCTGCTCCAGCACTTCGATATTTACCGCCGCCCCGAACGCTTCGAACATTTCATCGCCGCCTGCGAAATGGTCGCCCAAGGCCTCCCTGATCTCGAACAGCGCGACTATCCCCAGTCCAACTACCTGCGCGGCGCCGCGGAATCCGCACGCTCCGTGCCGGTAAAACCACTGATAGAGCAAGGCTACAAGGGTGCGGCTTTGGGCGACGCGCTCAAACACGAACGTTTGCAGGCAATCCAGCATTACCAACAAACTCACCAGCGCCCCGTCGACTGATCCGAAGGTGCGCGATAGCAACGAAGTCGCTCACAGCAAGCAGGATGGCGAAGCAGCAAAAACACCGAACTCCAACTGTGCACAGCCGATCTGCCCGTGTCCCATCAGTGCCGTCGAAGAACAAGCAGATTCGAAGCTAGCGAGCTACGGCGCAGGATAGGCATGCATCAGGGCAGCCGGCGTCAACTCCACGCCATTCCACCTAAACGGCACAGGCCAGAGTTGTTGATCGATCGTCGAGTCCTGCCACAAATCGGCGAAGCTCCGACCCGTGCATGGATGTCGCGCCTCGGGGGCCAGCAGCGCCAGCGGCCAAAGCACGAATGCGTTCTTCAGCGTTTCAGGACGAGGCAGTTCCAACCCGTGGAAATTACCGACCAGATCGTCGTACATCAGCACATCGATATCCAGCGGCAAACCCTTGCGCTCCGGTGCGTAACGGCCGTTATCTGCCTCGATGAATTTTAGACGGCGGTCCAGCTCCATCAAGGGCAACTCCGTGAAACCCGCGACCACCAAGTTGTAGAAATTATCGCCCTTATAGCCCACTGCCAGGCTTTCGAAGACCGGCGAACATTGCATGTCACCGAGCAACTGCTCCAGCGCGTCGAGACCGGCAATCAGATTCTGTTCACGCCGGGCATTACTGCCGAGCCCAAGCAGTACGGGAATCAGCGACATCCGCGTTCGATCTCCACACCCAGTGCCGAAGCGCGTGTATTGACGCCCGGCTTGGTCACCCGCAGCCGCAGCCAGACGATGCCGAACTGGCTCATCAAATCCGCGGCCAGGCGTTCAGCGAAGGTTTCGACCAACTCGAAGCGTGATGAGTGGGCGAAGCGATCGATGGCAGCGGTCACCTCGGCATAGTCCAGGGCCTTGTCCAGCTCGTCGTTCGCCGCGGCGGGACGAATATCCCAGCCCAGTGTCAGATCCAGACGCAGGCACTGCCGAATGCCGCGCTCCCAATCATAGGCGCCAATCAGCGTATCCACTTCCAGACCTTCGATGAAAACTGTATCCACGCAACTCTCTCCCACGGCACGACAAGTTCAATGCACGCCGTTAGACTCAGGAGCTCCCTGCCCCGGATGGATGCCATGTTCTGGCAATTGACACTGCTCGCTTATCTGATCGGTTCACTGTCATTCGCCATTCTACTCAGCCGCTTGGCCGGCGTACCCGATCCGCGTGCCAGCGGCTCCGGCAACCCCGGCGCCACCAACATGCTGCGACTGGCCGGCAAACGTCTGGCGATCTGCACCCTGTTCGGCGACCTGCTCAAAGGCCTGCTACCGGTTATGCTCGCCGGAGCGCTGGGGCTGGAGATTCAGCAGCAAGCCTGGATCGCCCTGGCAGCGGTGCTCGGTCACTTGTATCCGCTGTACTTCCGCTTTAGCGGCGGCAAAGGCGTCGCCACTGCCGCAGGCGCCCTGTTCGGCCTCTACCCGCCTGCCGCCCTGCTCGCTCTGAGCATTTGGCTGCTGGTGTTCAAAATGACCCGTACCAGCTCACTTGCCGCGCTCGCCGCGTTGCCGCTCTGCCTACCGTTGCTGGCCTGGCAGCAGCCCGGCGCGCTTTGGCCGATGATGTTGCTGGCCAGCCTGATCGTCTGGCGCCACCGCAGTAATCTACGCGACCTGTTTGCGGGTAAAGAGCGGCATTTCTGAATGGCAAGAACGGTATGACAGGCTCTCCGCTTTCGGCGGGCTGCACACGCTCTACGCCATTCCGCTCGGTTCTTTGACTTATATCGCCGCCAAGGTCTCCATCGGCCAGCGCGCCTGAACGGAAATCTCCGGGCCCTCGTGCTGACCGGCCAATAGTCGCTGGCAGCCGGCGTAAGCGATCATCGCGCCATTGTCGGTACAGAAACGCGGCCGCGCGTAGAACACCCGTCCTTTAAGCTCACCGAGCATTCCCTCCAGACTCTGACGTAACGACAGATTGGCGCTCACCCCGCCAGCAATGACCAAACTGTTAAGGCCCGTCTGTTTCAAGGCGCGTCGGCATTTGATGGTCAGCGTCTCGACGACCGCCTGCTGGAAGGCCAGCGCGATATCGCAGCGGGTTTGCTCGCCATCATCGCCGACGGCGCGGCATTGCTGCCACGTCGTGAGTGTGGACGTCTTGAGTCCGCTGAAACTGAAATCCAGCCCCGGCCGATCGGTCATGGGTCGCGGGAATACGAAGCGGCCTGGCGTACCGCGTTCGGCGAGCAGGGCGATTTCCGGGCCGCCGGGATAGCGCAGGCCCATCAGTTTTGCGGTCTTGTCGAATGCCTCACCAGCGGCATCGTCCACCGACTCGCCCAGCAGTTCGTAGCGGCCAATGCCATCGACCCGCACCAGCTGCGTATGTCCGCCGGACACCAGTAGAGCGACGAACGGAAACGCCGGCGGCTGCTCTTCGAGCATCGGCGCCAGCAGATGACCTTCCATATGATGCACACCGATCGCCGGCACGCCCCAGGCAAAGGCCATCGCTTGCGCGCAGGAGGCCCCGACCAGCAACGCTCCTACGAGGCCGGGGCCGGCGGTGTAGGCAACCGCATCGATCTGAGTCGACTCGCGACCGGCTTCGGCCAGCACCTGGCGGATCAGTGGCAGCATCCGTTTGACGTGGTCACGCGAGGCGAGCTCCGGCACCACGCCACCATAGACGCGATGCAGATCGATCTGACTGAACAGGGCGTCGGCCAAGAGGCCGTGCTCGCTGTCGTACAGCGCGACGCCGGTCTCGTCGCATGAAGTTTCCAGCCCCAGCACCAGCATGGCCACGACCCTTACAAAGAAGCGAATGAAGCCGTGCATGTTAATCGCCGGGACCAACGACCGACCAGCGCTTTTCGCTCAGGGGGCTTTGCATTCCCTGCAGCAAGGCGTTAACATCCGCAACCCTTAAAACCAGCGTGCTCGCGATATTTGCCGAAGCGCGTTGTAACCGGTAAACAAGTGAAGGTACGTCCTGGATGCCCAACGTTAAAGTTAAAGAGAACGAACCATTCGACGTAGCTCTGCGTCGCTTCAAGCGTTCTTGCGAAAAAGCCGGTGTTCTGGCTGAAGTCCGCAGCCGTGAGTTCTATGAGAAGCCTACTGCCGAGCGCAAGCGTAAAGCTGCTGCCGCAGTCAAGCGTCACGCCAAGAAAGTGCAGCGCGAGCAGCGCCGCAGCGTTCGCCTGTACTGATCCAGTACAGCTGAAGCTGCATCAAGCCCGGCGCACGCCGGGCTTTGCATTTGAAGAGGACTCCGCTTCGCCAGCTGGCGAATAGTCGGAGTTTTTTTCATTCCGGCCTGAACACTGCGAGCGTATTCTCATACCCCTATGGCCGGCCTGATTCCACAATCCTTCATCGATGACCTGCTGAACCGCTCCGATATTGTCGAAGTGGTGAGCTCGCGCATTCAGCTGAAAAAAGCCGGCAAGAATTACACCGCCTGCTGCCCGTTCCACAAGGAAAAGACTCCATCTTTCAGCGTCAGCCCGGATAAGCAGTTCTACTACTGCTTCGGCTGTGGCGCTGGCGGCAACGCACTCGGCTTCGTCATGGATCACGATAGCCTGGAGTTTCCGCAAGCCGTCGAGGAGCTGGCCAAGCGCGCCGGCATGGAAGTCCCGCGCGAAGAAAGCGGCCCGGGACGCAAGCCACGCCAGCCGGTGGACTCACCACTTTACCCGCTGCTCGACGCTGCCGCTGAATACTACCGGCAGGCACTTAAAGGACATCCGGCTCGCAAGGCCGCGGTCGAATACCTCAAGGGCCGCGGCCTGTCTGGAATGATCGCTAGGGATTTCGGCCTCGGCTTCGCGCCACCCGGCTGGGACAACCTGATGAAACACCTGGGCGGCGACACCCTGCAGCAGAAGGCAATGATCGACGCCGGACTGCTGATCGAAAACGCCGAAACGGGAAGAAGCTACGACCGCTTTCGTGACCGCGTGATGTTTCCGATCCGCGACAGCCGTGGACGCGTCATTGCCTTTGGCGGCCGAGTGCTTGGGGATGACAAGCCGAAGTATCTGAACTCGCCGGAAACACCTGTATTTCATAAGGGCCAGGAGCTGTACGGCCTTTACGAGGCACGCAAAGCCAACCGCGACCTGGACGAAATCATGGTCGTCGAAGGTTATATGGACGTGATCGCACTGGCTCAGCAAGGCTTGCGCAATGCCGTAGCCACGCTCGGCACCGCCACCAGCGACGAGCACCTCAAGCGGCTGTTCCGCATCGTACCCAGCGTGCTGTTCTGTTTCGATGGCGACGCAGCCGGGCGCAAGGCCGCCTGGCGCGCACTGGAGGCAGCACTGCCCAATTTGCAAGATGGCCGCCGGGCACGCTTCCTGTTCCTACCCGAAGGCGAAGATCCGGATAGCCTGGTGCGCGCCGAAGGCACCGATGCCTTCATGGCACGGATACAGCAACAGGCCCAGCCATTGGCCAACTACTTTTTCCAGCAACTCAGCGAAGAAGCCGACCCGCGCTCATTGGAAGGCAAGGCCCATCTGGCCACGCTGGCCGCGCCGCTTATCGAAAAGATACCCGGCACCAATCTGCGCGCACTGATGCGCCAACGCCTCGGTGAAATCACCGGCCTGCACAGTGATGCACTCCAGAATATGGCGGCCACGGCGCCGAGTGCAGGTCCGGAATACGACGACAACATCTACTACGATACGGGCTCCGGGCATGACGAGGGTGACTACTACGCACCGCAGGAATTCGCTCAACCGAAGCGCAACAGCAAGAAAGAATGGAAGAAGGACTGGAAAAAGCCCGGCCAGCGTCCAGACTTTAAACCACGAGCACCGAGAACACCGACGTCAGTCGAGCCACCAGCACTGACCACCCTGCGAACGCTGCTACATTATCCAGAACTTGCACAGAAGGTCGAAGATGCCAGTCATTTTGCAGCGGAAGACGACACCTATGCGCAGCTACTCGTCGCACTGCTCGGCACACTTCAGAAAAATCCCAAGCTGCGCAGCCTGCAACTGATCGCTCGCTGGCATGGAACCGACCAAGGGCGTCTTTTACGTGCTTTGGCAGAGAAAGAATGGCTGATCTCGGCCGATAACCTTGAACAACAGTTTTTCGACACCATAACAAGCCTGGCTACCAGACAACGCGAGCGCAGCCTCGAAACGTTGCTACGCAAAGCTCGCCAGGGCGAACTCAGCGCAGAGGAGAAAGATCAGCTGCGCAACCTACTAAATCGCAACTCAGCACCCGCTATATCGACCTCAACTGGCGCGTGAGGTCCTTGCTCGGCTATAATGGTCAGCTTGTTTTCAACCCGCCAGAACCGTCAGTGGATAGGGTTATATGTCCGGAAAAGCGCAACAGCAGTCCCGTCTCAAAGAATTGATCCAGCGTGGCCGTGAGCAGGGTTACCTGACTTACGCCGAGGTCAATGACCACCTACCGGAGGATATTTCCGATCCGGAGCAGGTGGAAGACATCATTCGCATGATCAACGACATGGGTATCAATGTATTCGAGGTTGCCCCGGATGCAGATGCCCTGTTGCTGGCCGAAGCCGATACCGATGAAGCCGCAGCGGAAGAAGCCGCAGCGGCACTAGCCGCTGTCGAAACCGACATTGGCCGTACTACAGACCCTGTGCGCATGTATATGCGCGAAATGGGCACCGTCGAATTGCTGACCCGCGAAGGCGAAATCGAAATCGCCAAACGCATCGAGGAAGGCATTCGCGAGGTAATGAGCGCCATCGCCCATTTCCCGGGCACCGTGGACAGCATTCTCGCTGACTACGATCGCGTCACTACCGAAGGCGGTCGCCTGTCCGATATCCTCAGCGGCTATATCGATCCTGACGATGACGGCGCCGCCGCCCCGCAGGAAGTCGAACCCGTCGCGCCGCAGACCGCCGCGAAGGCGACCGCTGACGGCAAGGATGACGAGGAAGAGGACGATTCCGACAGCGAAGAAGAGGAAGGCGATGGCGGACCGGATCCGGAAGTCGCTCGCGTTCGCTTCGGCGCCGTTGCCGAGCAACTGGACGTCGCCAAAAAGGCCCTGAAGAAACACGGACGCGGCAGCCAGCCTGCGACCGACGCACTTCAGGAGCTGGCAACGCTGTTCATGCCGATCAAGCTCATCCCCAAGCAGTACGATGCGCTGGTCGAACGTGTACGCGGCGCACTGAGCCAAGTCCGCGCCCAGGAACGCGCCATCATGCAGATCTGCGTGCGTGACGCACGCATGCCTCGCGCCGATTTCCTGCGCCAGTTTCCAAGCAACGAGACCGACCTGAACTGGGCCGACCAGCTGGCCGGTGGCAAGAGCAAATATGCCGAAGCCATCGCTGCACGCAAGGACGACATCCAGCGCTGCCAGCAACAGCTGCTCGCCCTGGAAGAAGAATGCGTGCTGGCAATTGCCGACATCAAGGACATCAATCGGCGCATGTCGATCGGCGAAGCCAAGGCTCGTCGCGCGAAGAAAGAGATGGTCGAGGCCAACCTGCGCCTGGTCATCTCCATTGCCAAGAAGTACACCAATCGCGGCCTGCAATTCCTCGACCTGATTCAGGAAGGCAACATCGGCCTGATGAAGGCGGTGGACAAGTTCGAATACCGCCGCGGCTATAAGTTCTCGACCTACGCCACTTGGTGGATTCGTCAGGCGATCACTCGCTCCATCGCTGACCAGGCGCGGACCATCCGTATCCCGGTGCACATGATCGAGACGATCAACAAGCTCAACCGCATCTCCCGTCAGATGCTGCAGGAAATGGGCCGCGAGCCTACGCCTGAAGAGCTTGGCGAGCGCATGGAAATGCCCGAGGACAAGATCCGCAAGGTACTGAAGATCGCCAAAGAGCCGATCTCCATGGAGACTCCGATCGGTGACGACGAAGACTCGCACCTGGGCGACTTCATCGAAGACTCCGCCATGCAATCGCCGATCGACGTGGCGACTGTGGAGAGCCTCAAGGAAGCCACTCGCGAAGTCCTCTCCGGCCTCACCGCACGGGAAGCCAAGGTACTGCGCATGCGCTTCGGCATCGACATGAATACCGACCACACCCTCGAGGAAGTCGGCAAGCAGTTCGACGTCACCCGCGAGCGGATCCGTCAGATCGAAGCCAAGGCGCTACGCAAGCTGCGCCACCCGACGAGAAGCGAGCATTTGCGCTCCTTCCTCGACGAGTAAAACAGAACCCCCGGCCCAGGCCGGGGGTTTTGCATTCAGAGCAAGGAAACAACCTCCCGCAAGCAGCTTCGCTTGGCGCATCCGCAACACCACCGGTATAATCCGCCGGCCTCTGAGGGCCTATAGCTCAGTTGGTTAGAGCAGAGGACTCATAATCCTTTGGTCCACGGTTCGAGTCCGTGTGGGCCCACCAACTTCCAAAGCCGCGCACTGCGCGGCTTTTTCATGCGCGATAGAAAAGCCGCTCAGCTAGTCCTCTGTTCCCAAGGTACAAATTCAGTACAGTGCCGGTTCGCCTGTACTCCTTGGAGCTCGCTCAATATGGCCACGATCGTCAAAACCCCTGCCGGCACCTGGAAGGCTTTGGTGCGCAAAACGGGCTGGCCGACTAATACCAAAACCTTCCGCACCAAGCGTGACGCCGAAGATTGGGCGCGCCGTACGGAAGACGAAATGGTCCGGTGCGTGTACATCCAGCGAAGCGGCTCCGAGCGCATGACATTGGAAATGGCGC
Source organism: Stutzerimonas sp. (assembly GCF_982611455.1). NCBI lineage: Bacteria > Pseudomonadati > Pseudomonadota > Gammaproteobacteria > Pseudomonadales > Pseudomonadaceae > Stutzerimonas > Stutzerimonas sp. The sequence continues at coordinate 217,435 of NZ_CEXBBO010000001.1, read as the reverse complement.
TTAAGCGCTACCTTAGCGAAATCAGCCCCACCAAGAAGCCGACCACCCAGCGCGCCGAAGCCACCAAAGCCCAGCAGTTGATTAGCCACCTGGGCAAATACTCCATGGCCGCCCTCTCCGCTGAAATCATCGCCACTTACCGCGATACCCGACTGGCATCGATCACCAATCGCGGCAAGCCCACCAGCAACAACACCGTACGCCTGGAGCTGGCCCTGCTCAGCCATCTATGAGTTGCCGATTACCCCGATCCATATAGTTGGCAGCGCTCAAGGCTTTTGGCACATAGCTCGCCATTCTGGGATTCATCGCCTAATGATCACCCAAGGTCGCGGTACAGGCCGTGCTGGATGCCCTGGAAGAGCTGGGTATGGTGCAGGCGGGCAACAGCTATCGCTTGGCAAGCTGAGTTAGATGCGCGACACACCCACATGCATCAGAGCCTTTAGCGCACAATTGGCTCATCTGGTGAGCCGAATAGCACACCTATTCGGCTCACTGGGACGGACTAAACCTGGCAAATCGCCCGAAAGGACAACTTCGCGTATGGCCTTACGCCCAGGGTTGTGAAGCGAGCCTAATTGATCCCGACCAGCAGACCCGTCCTAAGTCAATGGGCTGAGGACGGCTATCACCTGATCCCGTTCCAGCCCTAGGGAGCTGTCATGAACCTAGTTGTGCCGCTGTTTGTAGCCTTAAGGCCACAAATAATGGCAAGAACCCCCTTTCCGTAGCCCATGAGCTACAAACCAGGCCCAGTTAACCTTGCATGAATGTAGCCCAAGAGCTACATTTCCCGGCATTACATCTATTTTTGATGCCCAAGGGCTACAAATGACCTCTCTCTATGATGTTTCGGAAATGCTGAAACAGGCGCGTGGTGATGCGAAGCTGAGCCAAGAAGCGTTGGCCAGCCGTGCCGGCGTCTCGCGCACCACGGTGGCGCGCATGGAAACACTGGCCAAAGGCGACATGAGCGTTTCGGTGCTGGTTCGGCTGCTGGAAGCGGCCGGCTATGACCTGAAGCTGGTTAAAGCCGGACACGAACGCACGGTTGAAGACATCCTCAACGAGCAGCGGTCAGGGAGCGCTTGAGCATGATCCTCGACGTCCACGTCAGCTCGAGGCTGGTGGCCAAGCTCTATCGGGAGCGCGATGAATACGTGCTGAAATACCTTCCAGGCACAGCACCCGAAGACTTTGTCAGCCTGGCGATGCCCGTGCGTGAAGAAGCATGGCGCTGGCCCCGCGATCTGTTCCCGTTTTTTCGGCAGAACCTTCCCGAGGGGTATTTGCTAGGTGTTATCCGTGAGGAGTTTGGTCCGTTGCTCGATGGTACCGACCTTTCGCTGCTGGGCGTGGTGGGAGGCACCGGCATCGGTAGAGTCTCGGTCACGCCTGAAGGCGTTCAGCCTGGCGTCGAGATGGCACCGTTAGAGATAGAACACCTGCTCCAAGCGGAAAACACCAGTGAACGGTTCGCCGCACTGGTGCGGCAATACGCTCGGGTGGCCGTGTCAGGGGTCGTCCCAAAGTTCATTGCCGCCGACGCAGCCGAACCTCAGGAGCCGCTAGGCAAACCGACCCTACGCACCGGTTTTCACATCATCAAGGGCTCCGACGACACGACCCCTTTTCTAGGCTTCAACGAGTTCTACACCATGCGCGTACTGGCGCGCCTTAATGTCGTGCCAGTCGCTGCCTGTCGAATGTCTGACGACGGCAAGGTCCTGGTAGTGGATCGCTTCGACGTGGACGAGCGAGGCATCCCCCGCTGCGGCGTCGAAGACGCCTGCGGACTGCTGGGTTTACCGCCCCATGAAAAATACGTCCCCACCACCGAGCGGGTGTGGAATGCCACGCGGCCCTACATCCCCGCTGATCGCCTGCAAGCGCAACGCGAACACCTAGGCTGGCAGCTGCTGACCAACTACGTGGTGCGTAATGCTGACTGCCACTCGAAGAACATCGCGCTGTTTTACACCTCGCGTGCTGACGTGGCTTTTACTCCGGTCTATGACTTGGTGACCACCCAGGCCTACCCGCGCTTCGCCAGCAACCCACCTGGCCTGTCCGTAGGCGGAAGACAAACCTGGACACCGGGTCGATCACTGGAAACCTTTTTCAAAGCCGTCTTAGGCATTCCACCGCGCCAGTATGCCGCCATGGTCGAGCAACTCTGCGAGTCCGCCGTAGCGGTCGGCAGAGAAGTGATCGAAGCCGCGAAAAACGAGCCCGCCTGGCGCGATGTGGCCAAACACATGGTGCATGCCTGGAACGAAGGCATGGAGACATTGCGCAGCCCCAAAGCCGCCCCGCATTTTCGTGGCCTGGATACCGCCATCGAAGAAGCCGGTTTCTCAGGGCCGCGCAAACCGGAGCGCAGCCGAGAGGTGATTGGTCGCTCGGAACTGCTGGCAAAGAAACGCTGAAACCCTAGAGCAGGCCTATAAGCGCAACCACACAGCGCAAGTAGGTGGTTACGCATCACTTCGAAAATGCAAAAGGAAAAAAACGTATCTCACCATTGAAGGTGTCGGCCTCGGAATGCTTAGCTCTTTAAGCATTTCAGTCTCCGGGCTAGGCCCGAGCCAACGGCCGGATATCATGCGCGACGTTGGCTTGGAACGGCTCTGTTTTTCTATTGCATGGCCAACAAAACTCGTCGTGCCTAGGCCCGGCGCAGAAATCGAATTGCTAGGCCTCTTAAAAAAAAAGCAGCCGCGGCGCGAGCTTGACTTAATAAATTGTATTACACGGAAAGATATCTCGATTGAACTGCCCTATACGGTGAGGATATGTATTTAAGAAATGCCATTTATAGCCCTTTGAGCGCTCAGACTTCGGGACTCAACGGCCGTTGAAAAGTGGTACGCATTGGTAATCGGGCTGTCGCAGATCTTTTTTTCGTAATTTACCCGCATGATATACAAGAAAACCTACCGAGCAGCATTAGCATCATTGACAGCTAACGTTAAGAAGACTTCATAATTCCATCTCGTAAGCTAGAAGCATGCGCGGCGATGAAAGGTGGGGGGAGCGCATTTCCTATCATTAAAGCGATTGACTCTTTACCATGCGAAACATCAAATCGATAGTCAATCGGAAAGCCTTGGAGAACTGCTGCCTCACGTAAAGTGATAGTGCGGTTCAGAGACGGGTGTAAAAACCTACCTTTAGAGGGGTTAAAGCAACCACTTGTGATAGTTGGTGAGACCTCATCCCAAGACATACGACCGTACACATCAAAAAAGCCATTAGCCTTTTTATGACACTCTAATTGAAACTCAATAGGCAAGTCTTTACGGCTTCCTCCATTCTTTGGAATCCGCTTGATAACATCCATCACCTTTTCCGAGCGGCGCTCTGGCATGGCATGCAGCAGATCTTTAGTACTCGACCTGGGGCCGATGCCGGATATGGCTTGTCGAACCGTCACACGTTGCGAATTTTTTTCGGCAATAGCTGGCTTATGCACTCGTGACGCGAGAAGAATCAGCCGCTTGCGGCGCTGTGGAACGCTATAGTCGGCGGCGTCCAGAATTTGGACAACGTAAGAGTAGCCAAGCTCTGCAATCGAATTGCAGAGCTCATTGAAGCGAGAGTCTGCCGCAAGCGCTGGGACGTTCTCCATCATGATGCTTTTTGGAAGCATTTCTTTAGCGAAGCGCAGAAAATCACTCACCAAATCATTGCGAGCGTCGAAAACCGAAGCTCCTTTGTTTCTTGTACGTAATCGAGAAAATCCTTGGCACGGCGGGCATCCAGCTAATAGATCGAGCTGTCCTTTTTTAAGACCTGTGGCTGACATGACCTCTGAGGCGTCAAGCTTGCGTATATCTTCGGAGAACAGCCTTACCTGTGGGTGATTGAGTGAGTACGTTGCTTGAGCTTTACGATCTATTTCCACTGCTCCGAGCACATGAAAGCCCGCTTGATGCAAGCCAACGCTCAGGCCTCCGCAACCGCTGAATAGGTCGAGCGCCGTGAGTCTCCGATTTTCAGTGATAGCTAACGTCATAAATTCACAACATTACGTGGATCAAGGTCAAGGAAAGGACGGCAGATGCCTAGGCAGCGGCGTCTAGCCAAAGTCTCAAGGTGGCTCGTATCGCCGTTAGGTCGGAATTATCATCCGGCAGCTGCCCTAATAGATACCTTGCAACGCCAATTGAGCCTTCAGGAGACTGATTAACGCCGATTTTTTGGCGAAGTGCCCGTTTGAACTCTTCGGAGCTGCTGAGCCCTCGTCGTTCTTCGTCATTAAGTATTATCGCGTCAGGGCATAATTGGGGCAAGAACGCCAGACGCTCACGGACCCAGCGTAGATAATCTAGATGTTTTTGTATTTTATGCGCTGCCTTTCCTGCCACATCGTTCCCTCCATTGAGCGCAAAGTTTGGCTTGGAGCCGACTTCCTCTTTTACTATGTCCTCTAGTTGCGCATAGTCATTCGGTGAGAGAGCGTCTGGATCCGTAAAAGTGGCAACCTTTTGCTGATCGCCATCGAGTAAAACGTAACAATCAGTTTCTGCTGTCATATGCGTGGGAATCTGGTTTGCAAGAATCCCTTGAGCCCCGCCTGGTGCTACAACGATTTCGAGAGCACTTCGTTCTCCAGCATCGAACCCTTCTACGGCACGCTCTACTGTCGCCTTAGCTAAGAGGTCTTCTACATATATACGCTTTTTATTCGGCGCGGGCTTTCCTAAGCGATTGAGAGCCACAAAGGGTGAGCACTCATTTAATATGCGAGACTTACCCTCTCCATTATCTTCGAAAACTTTAATAGCAGTATTAGGCAATCCCTGAAGAAACTCGATTGAGTGCGTCGAGATTACTACCTGCAGATGCTTTTTCTTTATTTGAGTTAAAAGGAAAAGTAGCAATTCACGTTGAGCCCCGGGATGGAGAGATGTCTCAGGCTCATCGAGCAACACTAAAGCATATTGTGGCGCATTAATTATGCTTACGACTAAACTTACTATCGCGACTTCTCCGCTACCGGCAAATGCCTCAGAGTACTTAAATCCTCGATCAAAAATGACACTCACATCCCCTCCTTTCTGCTCTGGATACAGCGAGTGCTTGATGTACTGAGCAGAAATGTACGTGCGACCGAGGATCTGTGAGACATGTTTCAGTTCCTCTGGTAAAAGCTGGCGATTTTCAAATACACGCTCTGGCCCACCCCCGAGCAACCAACTTGTGGCTTGCCGATCCACAACGCTTTTCAGTCTTTTTGCTCCGGTTCGCATCTCCGCGTGTTTAGCCGCGAGCTGATCACTATTTTTACCAAAGTTAAACGTTCTGTCGAAGGCACCAATTACAACTTTCATATTCTTGTAAACCACTGCGCGCTCAACAGCGTTCCATCGATCTCTGTCTTTTCGAACATATGGCTCTTTAGGAATTGCCTGCATGCTGTCGCCCTTGGTCGCTTTTGTAGGTTCCCAATACTCATAATCCCGTAGGCGCTTATACACCCTTGCTTTACGTGTTTCGACCGATCCATTGAAAGACGTATTCCAATGCCCATATATATATCTTGGTGGATCTTTAACAATGGTCTTAATAGGATCGAGCGCAGTTGCGAACCAAAACTTTGCAGTACTCTCTCCATCTGGCATGCCGTGTAGAGCATGTAATATCGAGCTTTTCCCAATACCGTTAGCACCTACTAGTGCTGTAAACGGGAAAGAGAAGTCGATTCTTGCATTTCGCTCTAGACCCTTGAAGTTTGGAAATCTTGCATGCGTTATATAGTTGAGAAGAGGCACTCCTGGAGAAAATTTTTTAAGTTCAGCTACGATTTGCTTTATGGAATCTTCCGTCATTGGAGGCCTGCTCTCGAACCTGTGTGCTTTTAATTGCTGTTATCTTTAGTGGTCAGCATTCCCGTCTGCATTGGTCACGCCGTTTTCAACCCTCTAGCCAACATCCTCCTAAGTTTCGCAGAAATAGCACACGCCCAACTTAAGAGGATTTTCACAACATTCAGTTAAGACACTGTGATGTCGTATATACGAGCCTCCCCCAACCCAACAGAAAAACGTGCTTCATCGAATCTCGTTGGGCTCAAATACCACGCCTGTGCGACCTTTCTACGAGCGCTAAGGATAGCTGCTGCCACAGCCTGGATTTTTGATCCTGTTAGGCCTATTTCTATGTTCGCCCCAGCTGTGCCGTATATCTCAAGATAGCGCGCATCAAGATACTCCATCATCGCTTCCAGATCATGACCTGGGACTCTTGTAACTTTAGAGTTTTGAAAGTTTTGGCAAACAAACTCAGCCGCATAGTTGGCAACTCTTGCTCGCGGTTCGTCACCCGTCGGCGCTATAACCTCGACATAATCAAATTCGCGCTGATCGAGAAGGGACGAGAGACGTTCGTGTTTGGCGGAAGCAAATGCCAAAAGTGCTCTACTTCTGGATAAATCAACATCCTCGTCTAGTAATTTCACGTCTTGATACGGGCCCTCTTCACCTTTTAATACTTGGCCGAGACTCTCCAGTAATGCGATTGGGTCTTTCGCTTTTTCGGCAGTAAAAATACTTTCTAGATCAGCTTGTAGCGGATAATGCTGCTCGGCGGACATATGGCAGACTAGTACTCTTCCCTTTTCTTGAAGTTCTCGCCTTATGGCGGAAAAGATCAAGGGTTTTGATAGCCCAGATATATCGATAAGCGCTAGACCAGCAAACCGTGGTAGGGCCAGCATACCGGCTCGGTGTTTAACTTCTGAAACCTCTAGACCGGCTGCCTCCCAAGCGTTTTTAATCGCGGCCGCGTGGCCTGCATGGTCGTATCGAATCGTGTGCACGATTCCACTTTTCACATTAGCCGCTAACAACTCATTTGATGCGAGAGTACGTTCTTCGAAGCCCAGACCTACCAGGGTCCCGCCTATCTTCATGCCGGAAAGGGCAGATACATCGATTTCGGCTACATTCACATCTATCGGCTTGGCCGCAGAGCCGCCTGATAGCGGCGTGTTTGGTTCGCTCTGCCCCAGTTCCACGCCATCTTGGAAAAGGCTGGCTTGAAAATTCGATTCTGTTGAGACTGACTCGACAACAGGCTGGATGGATACAGGCAATGTAGTGGTTCTGTCTAGCCCTCGGTCTACTTCGTTCTTAATTTGATTGCGCAATAGAATGTCTTTATCAGGGTTTTCGAGCCAGCCCCCCAGGTCTTCTCCCGAAAGTTCAAACCGGTCTCTATCAGCAAGGCCAATAAAGGCGGCCAGGCCGTAGATTTTTCTATAGCTAAGCTTAAATTGCTGCATCGGATTTGAATCTTTCGTTTTTGAGCGCGGGGCGCCACCGGCGTATACGAATACACCAGCGTCGATAAGCTCCCTAAGTTGATCTATTTGCTGCCTCAGGCTTTCTTGATTATCTGTTGTGACTCGAACATATAATGATGAATATTGGCGTAACCTTGGAGTTGCCTGCTTGTTCTTAATTGCTTCTCTGTAAGATCGAGTCAACAGATCATGTGCCGCTTGCGCAAATGCTAGAGCATGATTTTTATAGTAGCCGCCGCGCCTATTGAGGTCGTACAGACGCCGCGAGCTTATGGCTTGGAAGCAGTCTGCTTGTAAGGCCTCCGAAATAGGGAGTGTCATTCGCGTTCTATTTGTTGATGCTCGTTTGATAATTTCTTCATAAAGCTTAATGACGTCGCCTATATCCCCCACGCACACGCTCGTCAAACACGAAAGGCCTCGATATGCTTGTTTTTTCTCTTTTGAAGTTGAGCTTGATGATGCGATCTCTTTGGCGACTTGCTCGAGTGGCACGTCACCTAATAAGTCCCTAGGGCTATATTTTGGATGTGATATATGGAAGTTAGCCCGCTGCTGCAATATTTTCTCAACAAAATCTTCTCCGCGACCTTTACCGCTAGAGTTGATCGTGTCGTAAACGTCTGCGCCAAGATCGAATACTGCTAAATCTCTATCTACCCTGATAGGGTGAATTCGACCTGGAGAACGAAGGCCTAGCTCAATAGTTTGCCATTCTGAGGTAAATTTAAAAGCGCACGCCGGACTTTGAAATAGCAGTGCTGACAATATCTCATCAATGCGTTCCAGCTCAAGATAACGTGTTGATACGTCGTCTAACAAGAAAAATACAGAAGAGTTAGCGGTTACAGTAGTACAGCTCTTGAATTGCTCCGCTAAGTGTTGGAACACATCTGCCGGTGATTGTTTCACCAAAAAGTCGGTACTACCTCTAGATGTCATTACTGCAATACGTTCAAGCCGGCGTTCCAAATCATCAATCGAAGATGCCTCTTTTAATGATTCAGCCCCCTCAAGAAAGTCAGCCACAGCGGATGACAGCTTGGTATGTGCATTAGGCAGGACGATTTTTGCATTTAAGTCACGCAGGTGCATCAACGCCCTGGCAGCTTGTAGTGCGTAGTATACGAAAAGTCTTGTGAGCCTGTGCTCTAGTTTGGCTGTAGACTGTCTGAGATCTAATAGGCGCTGAGCAGATACAAAAAGCCCTACAAATCCGTCTTCCTTGATTCTTTCTACGGCTTTGGTCGCGTCTTCATTTTTCCCCACGGATGCTCGGGCATGAATATCTAGTGCCCTGAGAAGCATTGTTTTACCGCAACCACGCATTCCCGTTATTATCTGGGGCCCCGGCTTGGTTACCTCCGATATCCATCGCCCTTCTGGATCAACCAATAGTTGAGGCACATCCCACGATACAAGAGTTTGCGCATTATAGTGATCGCCAAATCCTTTCAGTTTGAATGGTGCGCTCCACGGCTTCCAGGGCTGTGCAGCGCGAGAAAAGGCGTCTTCTATCTGGCTTATAAGATCATTCGGATTGGGTTGACGTAAATTTTGAGCATCGGACAGTAAGCTGTGAATAATCCCTTGAAGCGCCAACGCAGTTCGATAGTCACGATCTTCTAACTCCCTGGGATTCACCAGCAGTTTATCTAATAGCCCATCAACATGCTCTGCAATAAAGAGCAAGTCACCTTGACGACCATTACCACTCTTGCTCGCGTCAGATATACTCCCAAGATCTATCGCTTTTACTCTGATGGAATCGTCTATCGCGTTCTGCCTACGTGCTGTAGGAGCGAGTTCTTCGACAATTAGATTTTCTGCGTGAAGATCGTTATGGTTTAGCTCATTGGTCTCAAACTCTGCCCTGATTCGTAATAGGTCTATCGCGATCTGACAAATTGTTGCGGCGGTGGGTATTTTGCTCCCCTCCAGGTAATCTCGAAGCAGGTCGCCATTTACAAAGTCTAATACTGTTACATGACATAGCAGTTTTGTGCCGTCTGCAAAAATTATTTGCTCGTCAAACCGATCATCGATTCCCACCACGTGTTCGGCAGCTTCAGCGAGGCGCGCATGAAGCTGTGTTTCTTCATCAAAAGGAGTTTTGCTGAAGAACGTATAAAACTCTACCGGCGCAATTTTAAGAACAAACTTTCTTTTAAACGGACCTCTTTCGGCGACAAATGCTGCACCATAGAAACCTCTTCCAAGGTCGCGAGTCACCATGTAATCACGAATATGTGATGGATGAGAGCTCAAAGGAAATCCATAAGGGCGCTTACAATGCTTACATAGATCCTCCAGATTTTTTTCTGAATAATCTTTCTCGGGGCAAAAAAAACAACAGTATTTACTCATCCAGCGCTACTCCCTCACCGCTGATGCCAAATGGCATCGATGATGTTTGGCAAATCCCTAATCTCAGCTCTTGGATTATGGCTTGCGTATGTTGTTGCCAGAAATACGGGTTGATTCCAACGTTTATCCTTTTTAGCCCACCTACCGGGTATTTTTATCAAAGTTATGCCAGCGGGATCTGGGAGCGGATTTTCTAGCCATTTATCTGAGCTAAGCAGTCGACACCTCCCGCTGGACGCCCTGACACCACTATTTTCGGGACGAAAAGGCCTGCTGCTCCTAAGTATAGGGGGCCTAAAAGGGCGCTGAGGGATAATGGGGCGCTGGCTGACGCGGCATCAGCGGTCTGTTGGGAGCAACAGCAGAACGTTAACCCAGAATTGGATAGCGCTTTGGCTAGTTGCGCTGCGGACTCAATGTCCGAAAAAGCAACATGTTTGATTTCCAGCAGAATTCGAGCGATCTCGTCGTCGGTGGACCTAATGTTTATCATCAGCGCCCTACATCCATGTGCAGTTTCGGTGATCCTAACGAAGGGCACGGGGCTAACTATTCAGCTAAGCCGTGTCTACCGGTATCCGAATACTGCCGCGTTGCAGGAGCAACGACAATGCCAAGATTTAATAAAGGGCTAAAACGCTGTCTGTTTGCCTTCATCGATCCTAGTCGGATGTTCTGAGCCGAATTTGTGCTGACCGCACTGCTTGACTGATGGTGAGTGTGCCCCCGAGCAAGCTAAGGGCTCGTGCTGGGCCGACCGCCTGGAGCCACAAAAAGCGGTACGCTAGTAGCACAGCGCTCAGCTTATGAGGTTTTCGCCAGATTACGCTCAAAGCAGGTTGCCACATTGCCTTCAGCTAACTGTACCTACGCTAGGCTACGCCCGATTTTACTGGGCTTGCAGCGTTTCTAGCCAACTCATAATCCTTTGGTCCACGGTTCGAGTCCGTGTGGGCCCACCAACTCGAAAGCCGCGCACTGCGCGGCTTCTTCGTATCGAGTTGTCGAATAATTTTGGCTGCGCTTGAGAAACCGACTCCATACGCTCTCGATCGCAACCTTGATATCCAACTACCCGCCTCCACTTATCCAGCACCGCTACCGTGGAGATTTTCATGACTGCCCTCGTCGTCCCCTGTGCGCACTGCGCCGGCCTCAACCGTATTCCCGTCGACCGATTGGCCGAGGAGCCACGGTGCGGCCGCTGCAAATCCAAGGTGTTGGTCGATACACCCTTCGATGTGAACCAGGCGAGCTTTGCCAATCAGATCAAGGGCGATCTACCGTTGCTCGTGGACGTATGGGCGAGTTGGTGCGGGCCGTGCAGGAGCTTCGCGCCGATCTTTGAACAGGCCGCGGCACAACTGCAAAGTCGCTGCCGCCTGGCGAAGCTCGACAGCGAGGCCAATCCGCAGCTGTCGACCCAGCTTGGCATTCGTTCGATTCCGAGCCTGATTCTGTTCAAGGACGGACGTGAGATGGCGCGCCAGAGCGGCGCCCTTCCACTGCCGCAGCTGCTGGCATGGCTAAAGCAACAGGGGGTTTGAAGAGCTACTTGAGATCCGGGCCGGTCCCGTAACGAAGCAAGGCTCGACTGACCAAGCGAAAAGCTTCGCCGCGACGGCGGGCCTCCCACAAAAAGCGATCGCTGCCTACCGAGTGCGTGAACTCGCTTGCGAAGATTGAGAAAGTCGAACGCTCCCGAACCGTTATCGCTTGGGTAAGCGGAATCTGCTAATGGCAGGCTTCAACGAACCTTCGTCGAACCGGGCCGCGCACAGAAAAACCTGTAGCAGACCGCGCGTTTCGCTTCTGGTTCCTCGGAACAGGCTTGCCTTTTATCCGGATATTTCAAGCAACGTTTGCCTCAGTCCGATCACGATTGGATAATGCCGCCACTTTCACGGCGGAAATTTACCGATAGTCGCTGTACAGGGACGTCGACACGCCAATAACAAGGCTCGCAGACGAGCCGGTGAGTTCTAGCGTGATTCAATTCGATATCAATCAATGGCAGGCCTGGGCACCAGGTCTGGCGAATGCTGATGACTGGGCGATTTGGGCCCGGCATCCGCGCAGCCTCGACAACAGCGAGGCACAGCCGGACGTTGCTTTTTTGCCGGCCATGCAGCGTCGTCGTCTGAGCCGCCTGGCACGCATGGCATTCGCGGTGGCCACACCGCTGGCTGCAGGGCAGCCGCCGATGCCGTTGGTCTATGCCTCGCGTCATGGCGAAACATCGCGCACCTTCGCCATCCTTAACGACCTTGCGCGTGACGAGGCGCTTTCGCCGACACAGTTCAGCCTCTCGGTGCACAACGCGGTCATCGGTCTTTGGTCGATCCTGCAGAACGACACCAGTGAAATGACCGCACTCGCGGCAGAAGGAGACGGGCTGGAGCACGCCGTGCTGGAAGCCGCCCTGTTGATCGCCGAAGGCGCGCCCGCCGTACTGGTCGTCGTGGCCGAAGATCAACCACCCGCCGCCTTCACGCGATGGATCAGCGACGTCAGTTTTCCCTATGCCGTGGCGCTGTTGCTCAAGCCTGGTAGCGGCTGGCAGCTGAGCCTCGAAGCGGCTGGCGAAGCAGCCATCTCGACACAATGGCCCCACGCGCTGGAACTCATCCGCGCGTTGCTCAACGGCCAGTCCCGCTGCCAACATCAATGGAAGAGGCGCCGATGGAACTGGCAGCGGACTCACTGAACAATCGTCCCAACGCACCCTGGTTGTGGCGCCTGATCGCGACCGGGCTGTCGTTCGCGCTGTTCGGGCTCGGCGGGCTTTGCTTGCGGCTGATCGTGTTTCCCCTGCTCGCCCTGCTCCCAGGCGATGCCGCCACGCACCGCCGCCGCGCGCGCCAGACCGTGAGCCGGCTGTTCTGGCTATTCGTTCAGTTCATGTATCGCAGCGGCGTGTTGACCTATGAAGTCGAGGGTGCCGAGCGCCTGGGTCGGCCCGGACAACTGGTGATCGCCAACCATCCTTCGCTGATCGATGTAGTCGTGCTGATCGCGCTGATCCGCGACGCCAACTGCGTGGTCAAGCAAGGCCTGTGGGACAATCCGTTCACTCGCGGGCCGATCCGCGCCGCGCAGTACATCAGTAACAATGGCAGCGCCGAGATGCTCGACGAAGCCGCCGACGTACTGCAGCAAGGCCAGACGCTGATCATCTTCCCCGAAGGTACTCGCACCATACCCGGCCAGGCGCCGCAGTTTCACCGCGGTGCCGCCGCCATCGCCCTGCGCGGAGCGCGCCTGGTCACACCGGTGGTTATTAGCGTGACGCCAACTACCCTGACCAAGGCCGAGCCCTGGTACCGCATTCCAGCACGACGTTTTCATTTTAATCTGCGGGTCGGCGAGGATATCGATCCGAGGGTGTTCGCCGCACGGGGAGCGGCGCCCATCGCCTCACGGCGACTCAACGACCATCTGCATCGACACTTTATAAAGGAGCTCGCATTCGATGAGCCAACTACAGCTTGAAATCAAGCAACTGATCATCGACGCCCTGGGTCTGGAAGACCTCGGACCGGACGATATCGCGGTTGATCAGCCACTCTTCGGTGAAGGGCTCGGGCTCGACTCGGTCGACGCCTTGGAGCTGGGCCTGGCAATCCAGAAGCGCTTCGGCATTAAGATCGATGCCGACGCCAAAGACACCCGCAAGCATTTCGCCAGTGTCGACAGCCTGGCCGCTTATGTCCGCGCCAATCGCGCCGTCGCCTGAGGAGGAGCCCAACGTGAACAGCCGTAACGAGATCTTCCTAACCCTGCGCGATGCGCTGGTTGAACTGTTCGAGCTCGAACCCGAGCGCATCAGCCTGGAATCCAATCTGTACCAGGACCTGGAAATCGACAGCATCGACGCGGTCGACCTGATCGATCACATCAAACGCCAGACCGGCAAGAAAATTGCCGCTGAAGAATTCAAATCCGTGCGCACCGTGGGTGATGTGGTCGAGGCCGTTCACCGCCTGGTGAATCCGGAAACGGCCTGAGCCGGACCTAAACGACAGTGCCAAGCTTCGCCCGGTTCGAACAGCCAACCGGGTGACGGCTGACGCTGCGCAACCAATCGGGCCACCGGAACGTACGCCATGCAAGCTCCCGCTCAAACAGGCAAGGCAACTGCCGGCCGGCTGATTGGCCTCGGCTTGGTACTGGTCGGCCTCGCCTACCCCTTCGCGGTGTACTTGGGCATGGAGCATCTGTCGCCGCGATCATTCGCGCTGTTGCTCGGCGCGTTTTGGCTAGCACGGATACTGAGCGGCAAACAGACCCCGCTGACCCGTGCAGTGGGGGCTGCGGCGCTGCTGTTCTGCCTGCTGCTGGGATTGGCTGACAGCAATGCGCTGCTGCTGTGGTATCCGGTGCTGATCAATTTGGCGCTGCTCGGTCTTTTCGTCGGCAGCCTTTGTTCCGGCATGCCAATCATCGAGCGTCTCGCACGCCTGAGCGAACCCGAGCTGCCGCCCGCCGCCGTGCGTTACACCCGTCAGGTGACCTGGCTGTGGGTGGCTTTCTTTATATTCAACGCAGGCATTGCCACAGGCCTTGCGCTCTGGGCACCGCTGAGCTGGTGGACCTTGTACACCGGGCTGATCGCGTATTTGCTGATGGGTCTGCTGTTCGCCGGAGAATGGCTGGTGCGCCAGCGAGTCAGGAACGCTAAATGAACTGGATTGCCCTGGAGCAGTTGCTCGATCAGGCCCTAAAAAACCGAACGGTAGCGCTGCAGCCCACGCTTCAGCATGCCGAACTGCGCGAGCAGGCATTGCGTCTGGCTGGTGGTTTACGCGACCGCGGCGTCCGCCGGATTGCGATTCATCTGGAGGATGCCGCCGAACTGGCCATCGCCGTGCTGGGTTCTTGGCGCGCCGGAGTCACCGTGCTGCTACCGGCAGACCTGCAGCCGGCCAACCGAGCACGTTTGCAGAATCAAGTAGACCTCTGGTTGACCGACCAGAACGGCGATGTCGGGCTGGCCGATCTGTTCGCCGAACCGCTCGGCGGCGCGCCGCTGGATCTGGATCACTGCCACCTGCGGCTCTGCACATCTGGCTCCAGTGGCGAGCCCAAACTGATCGACAAGCGCCTGCGCCAACTTGCCAATGAAGTCGAAATACTCGAAGAACGCTGGGGCGCCGATCTCGGTGACGCCTGCATCATCGGCAGCGTTGCAGCGCAGCACATTTATGGACTGTTGTTCCGCGTACTCTGGCCGCTCTGTGCCGGGCGCACTTTTCTACGCAGGGCTTTACCCTTTCCGGAAGACATTCAGTTGGCCAGCCGTGAGCATGCCAGCTTCTGCTGGGTGGCCAGCCCGGCGCTGCTCAAGCGCATGGGCGACAATCTCGACTGGGCGGCGTTGCGCAGTGTGCGACAGGTGTTTTCTTCCGGCGGGCCGCTCGACACCGACGCCGCGGTGCGGTTGCAGCAGCGTCTTGGTCAGGCCCCGACGGAAATCTACGGCAGCTCGGAAACTGGCGGTATCGCTTGGCGTCAAGGCGACAAGTTGTGGCAACCCTTCGCTGCCGTCCAGCTAAGCCAGGACGAGCAGGGTGCGCTGCGGGTCGCCTCACCCTGCCTGCCGGAGGGGCATGTCGAGCAGACCGCCGATGCCGTCCGCATCGAGGCCGATGGCCGCTTCGAACTGCTCGGCCGGCTGGATCGCATCGTCAAGCTGGAAGAAAAACGCATCTCTCTGCCGATGCTGGAACGCGCGCTGGCCGACCATCCCTACGTCAGCGAAGCGCGACTCGGCGTGATCAAAGACAACCGTGCCTACCTCGGGGCGCTGGTTGCGCTGAGCGGCGCAGGCCTGCATGCGTTACGCAATGGCGGCCGGCGTGCACTGACCGAGGCGCTGCGCAAGCATCTGACGGCGCATTGCGACGCACTGGCATTGCCGCGGCGCTGGCGCCTGGTTCGGCAGCTGCCGTACAACGCCCAGGGCAAACTGCCACAGGCGCAACTGGATGCCCTATTGCAGGCGCCCCGGACCGTGCAGCCGGAACGCCTAAGCGCCAGCCAGAGCGATGATCATTGGCAGCTGGAACTGGGCATCCCGCCAGATCTGGCGCATTTCACCGGGCATTTTCCGCAGACGCCAGTCCTGCCTGGGGTCGTGCAGATCGACTGGGCCATCGCATTGGCCCGCGAGCTGATCGTGGATTTGCCGCCGCGCTTCCAAGGCATGGAAGTGCTCAAGTTCCAGCAACTGGCCCGCCCGGGCGACCAGCTGCAACTGACCCTTCGCTTCGATCGCGAGCGCGGCAAACTGCACTTCGCCTATCGCAACGGTGAGGCGCCCTGCTCATCCGGGCGCATTCTATTAGGAGATCGCGCATGACCAGCCTCACCCCGACCGCGCCGGTCATCAACGAGCCGCGCGAGGCGCTTCTAAACGCGCAGTTGGCGCTGGCCATCGATGACGACTGGTTCAGACCCTGCGTGGTCGTGCCGGTTTACAACCACGAGCGCAGCCTTCCCTCGGTGGTCCAGGCACTGCTCGCCGAAGATCTGCATTGTGTAGTGGTCGATGACGCATCCAGCCCCGCCGCTGCCGCTGTGATCGATGAACTGGCACAGCATCCATCGGTGCATCTGCTGCGCCACCGCAATAACCAAGGCAAAGGCGCGGCGGTTGCCAATGGTCTGCGCGAGGCCTCTCGGCTGGGCTTCAGCCATGCGCTGCAGATCGATGCCGATGGCCAGCACGACCTTGGCTGTCTGCCGCTGTTTCTCGACCGCGCCAGCCAAGCCCCCGATGCGCTGATCTGCGGTTATCCGCAATATGATTCGAGCGTACCCAAAGCCCGCCTCTACGCGCGTTATCTGACCCACATATGGGTCTGGATCAACACGCTCTCGCTGTCGATTCGCGATTCGATGTGCGGCTTTCGCGTCTACCCGCTAGAGCCGACGCTCGCGCTGCTGAATTCGACCGAGCTGGGCAAGCGGATGGATTTCGATACCGAGATACTGGTGCGCCTGCATTGGCGCGAGCAACCGATGGTATGGCTGCCGACCCGCGTCCACTATCCGGCCGACGGCGTATCTCACTTCCGCCTATGGCGCGACAACGTGCTGATTTCCTCGATGCATGCACGGCTGTTTGGCGGAATGCTGTTGCGCGCCCCCAGGCTGCTGTCGCGCCGGTGGCTCGGATGAGGGAAAAAGCCGCACCCAGCTCGCATTGGGCCGTGCATCGCGAGCGCGGCAGCTTTGCGCTGATGAAACTTACCGCGCAGGCCGTGCGTGTGCTTGGCCGGCGTGCGATGGCGCCGCTGTTGTATGTGATCGTTCTGTACTTCTATTTATTCGGCCGCAGCGCCAGACAGAGCGCCTGGACCTATCAACGCAACCTCGCCAGCTGGAGCGGTCGGCGCGAGCTGGCGCCCAGCTCGCGCTCGGTCTATCGCCAATTCATGGCCTTCGCCGACGCCCTGCTGGATAAGCTCGACGCCTGGGGTGGCCGCCTCGATATCGATCGGCTGGTATTGCACGACAATGACAATTTGCATGCTGCGTTAAATGCGCCGCGTGGCCAGCTGCTGGTCGGCTCTCACCTGGGCAATCTGGAAATCTGCCGGGCACTGGCGGAGATGGGGCGCCGGGTGACAATGAATGTGCTGGTCCACACCCGCCACGCCGAGCGTTTCAATCGTCTGCTGGACGAATCCGGGGCGAGCAATCTGCGCCTGATCCAGGTCAGTGAACTCGACCCCGCAACCATGCTGAAACTGTCCCAACGCCTGGATGCCGGCGAATGGCTGGCCATCGCCGGTGATCGCGTACCGCTGCACGGCGGGCGAATCGCCAACGCTGACTTTCTCGGCCAGCCGGCAGCCTTTCCGCAAGGCCCATGGTTGCTGGCCGGCCTGCTGCAGTGCCCGGCCAACCTGCTGTTCTGCCTGAAACAGGACGAACGCTTTCACGTCTATCTGGAGCCGTTCGCCGAGCGCATCCAGTGGCGGCGCAGCGAGCGCGACGTAGTGATACAGCAGTGGGTACAACGTTACGCCGATCGCTTGGCGGCGCGCTGCCTGGACGCACCGATGCAATGGTTCAATTTCTATCCTTTCTGGAATACCCATGAATAACGCCGCAACTGAGCCCGTAATCTTTGGCGAACACCACCTTCGCATTGAGGATGTGCTGGCCGTCGCCCAGTCTCGTGCGGCCGCTCAACTGCAAGAAGACAGCGCCTTCCGCGAGCGTATCGCCCGCGGCGCGCAGTTCCTCGACACGCTGCTCGATCGCGAAGGCGTGATTTATGGCGTGACCACCGGCTATGGCGATTCCTGCGTGGTGGCGGTGCCGCTGCATCAAGTCGAAGCGCTGCCGCAGCACCTGTTCACCTTTCATGGTTGCGGCCTCGGCAAGCTGCTCGATGCCGAAGCGACCCGAGCGGTATTGGCGGCCCGCTTGCGTTCGCTGACCCACGGCATGTCGGGCGTGCGCATCGAATTGCTCGATCGCATGCAGGCCTTTCTCGAACAGGACATTCTGCCGCTGATCCCCGAAGAAGGTTCGGTGGGCGCCAGCGGCGATTTGACCCCACTGTCTTATGTCGCCGCGGCGCTGGCGGGTGAGCGTGAAGTCATGTTCCGTGGTGAGCGTCGCAGCGCCGCCGAAGTGCATCGCCAACTCGGCTGGACGCCGCTGACGCTACGGCCCAAGGAAGCCTTGGCACTGATGAATGGCACCGCGGTAATGACCGGACTGGCCTGCCTGGCCTATGCCCGCGCCGACTACCTGCTGAAGCTGGCAACCCGCATTACTGCACTCAACGTGGTTGCGCTGGAAGGCAACCCCGAGCATTTCGACGAGCGCCTGTTCGCCGCCAAGCCACATCCCGGACAGATGCAGATCGCCGCCTGGATTCGCCAGGATCTCGCCATCGAGGCGCCCACCGCGCCGCTGCATCGCCTGCAGGACCGTTACTCGTTACGCTGCGCACCGCACGTGCTCGGCGTGCTGGCTGATAGCCTGGGCCTGCTGCGCCAGTTCATCGAGACCGAACTCAACAGCGCCAACGACAACCCGATCATCGATGCGGACAACGAGCGCGTGCTGCACGGCGGGCATTTCTACGGCGGCCACATCGCCTTCGCCATGGACAGCCTGAAGAACCTTGTCGCCAACGTCGCCGACCTGCTCGACCGCCAACTCGCGCTACTGGTCGATACCCGTTACAACCATGGCTTGCCGAGTAACCTGTCCGGTGCGCCGGCTGCCACGGCGATGATCAACCACGGCTTCAAGGCCGTGCAGATCGGCACCAGCGCCTGGACCGCCGAGGCGCTGAAGAACAGCATGCCGGCCAGCGTTTTCTCCCGCTCCACCGAATGTCACAACCAGGACAAGGTGAGCATGGGCACCATCGCTGCGCGCGACGCACTGCGCAGCCTGGAACTGACCGAACAGGTCGCCGCCGCTACGCTGATTGCGGCCAATCAAGGCGTCTGGCTGCGCCAGCGGAGCCAGGATGCGCGTCCGCTACCGACGCCGCTTCAGACGATGCACCTTGAACTGGGCGAGGATTTCCCACCACTGATCGAAGACCGCGCGCTGGAAGGCGAGCTGCGCCTGTGTCTGGAGCGTATTCGCGCGCAACACTGGGGGCTGTATGCGTAAGGGCGGCGTTCTCCAGGCGGAAGTCGAGGTGCTGGTGCCGTTCTTCGACGTCGACTCCATGGATGTGGTCTGGCACGGGCATTACGTCAAGTATTTCGAAGTCGCCCGCTGCGCCCTGCTCGACCGCATCGGCCACAACTACACACAGATGCGCGACGCCGGTTACGCCTGGCCAATCATCGACGTTCAGCTGCGCTACATACGGGGTGCGCGTTTCAATCAACGTATCGTCGTGCGCGCCGATCTGCTTGAGTGGGAAAACCGCCTGAAGATCAATTACCTGATCAGCGCCGCCGACACGGGCGAGCGCATGACCCGCGGCAGCACCGTGCAGGTGGCGGTGGATATCGCCAGCCGTGAAATGTTGCTGGCATCGCCCAAGGTGTTCGTCCAAGCCGTTGAGCGGGCGCTGTTGTGATGCGTTTGTCCAGGCACCCCGTCAGGCGCATCCTGCTGACGCTCAACCTCCTACTGATGGCTGCAAGCGCCCACGCTTTTGATCTGGCGCAACTCAGCCGCCAGCTGAGTGAACCTGCCGTGATCCGCGGCGCTTTTACCCAAGAAAAATATCTCCGGGCACTGCCCCTGCCGCTTACCAGCCGCGGCACCTTCGTGCTTGCTCGTGATCGCGGTCTACTTTGGCTCCTGCAAGAGCCGTTACAGCAGGATTATCGGATTAGCGACTCGGGCATCGCCCGGCGCGGACCCAGCGGGTGGCACCAGACCGACCAGCAGGGCCCCGCCCAGCGCCAGAACGACCTCTTCCTCGCTGTGCTGCAAGGCGACACAACGGCCTTGCAGCACGATTTCGAACTGGAGCTGAGTGGCACAACGGAGACTTGGCAGCTGGCGCTGACACCGCGTTCACAGCTGCTTGGGCAAATATTCAGCGCCATTCTCATCCGCGGCGGCGCCACGGTCGAACGGATCGAGCTTCTCGAAACCCAGGGCGACAGCACTGTGCTGTTGCTGAACGACAGCCAGATCGACGACCAATTGAGCCCCACCGAACTTCATGACTTCGCCGACTGACAAAGCGCTCAGGCCGCCGCCCTGGCTTTCCTCGCTGTTTCTTCTGGCACTGCTCGGGCTGGTGGGGCTGACTGCCTGGCAATGGCGTAACGGCTCGCCGGTCAGCGCCAACCTGCTGCAGCTGTTGCCCAGCGGCGCTCCGGGTGCGCTGGAGCAACGCGCCGAGCAGCGTATGCAGGAGCCGCTGAACCGCGACCTGATGCTACTGATTCACCACAGCGATGAAGACGTGGCCCTTGGGCTGGCCGACGAGATCACCGACAGCCTTCGTGCCAGCGGCCTGTTCGCCCAGGTTCGCCGCTCGGTGCAGGCCGATTTGCCCGCGGTGCGCCAGCAGTTGCTCGACCAACGACTGGCGCTGCTCAGTCCGGCGAGTCGTGAAGCTTTGGCCGCCTCACCGGAAGAATTCGTTCAGCGCCGTCTGCAGCGCCTGTACAGCCCGTTCGAAGGCGCCGGCATCGTGCCGATTGAACTGGACTGGTTCGGACTCGCCGATCTGGCGCAAAGACGGCTGCCGCAACCGGGCAATATCCATCCGCGCCTCGATGGCAGGCTGATCGCTGAACAGGGCGGGCAGCGCTGGGCCGTCATCCATGCACAAACCCATGGCGATGCGTTCGATGATCGGCTGCCCATGCTGGTGGCGGACCAGGTCAGCGATGCCCGCCGCCGGGTCGAGGCGCACCAGGGTGAGCTCCTGGCCGCAGGCGGATTGCTGCATGCCGCTTATGGACAGCGCCAGGCACGCGAGGAAGCCAGCCTGATCGGCAGCATTTCGCTGGTGGC
The DNA here is from genome assembly GCF_982611455.1 of Stutzerimonas sp. Classification (NCBI taxonomy): domain Bacteria; kingdom Pseudomonadati; phylum Pseudomonadota; class Gammaproteobacteria; order Pseudomonadales; family Pseudomonadaceae; genus Stutzerimonas; species Stutzerimonas sp. The sequence continues at coordinate 196,287 of NZ_CEXBBO010000001.1, read as the reverse complement.
CACGCTCGCACTGCTGCATATGCTGTTTCGTACGCCGCGCGTCCTGCTGGTTGCGCTACCGGTCGTGGTCGGCGCGCTCAGCGGTGCCGCCGCTTGTATCGCGCTGTTCGGCCAGATCCATGTACTGACATTGGTACTCGGCGCCAGCCTGGTCGGCGTCAGTATCGATTTCCCGCTGCATTATCTATCCAAGAGCTGGACCTTGCAGCCGTGGCACAGCTACCGAGCGTTGCGTCTGACGCTTCCGGGACTGGCACTGGCACTGACGACCAACGTCATTGGTTATCTGGCCATGGCGTTCACCCCGTTTCCGGCGCTGAGCCAGGTGGCGGTGTTTTCCGCCGCAGGCCTGCTCGGCGCCTTCGCCTGCGCCACTTGTTTGTTGCCATCACTGCTGAGCGCGCCGCTGCAGCCGTGGGCCGCCCCGCTGGGTTGGGCGCGGCACGGCTTGAAGCTGCGCAATGCGTTGCTTCGCCGGCTCCCCACGCCGTGGTTGCTGGCCGGGTTTGCGTTGTTCTGTGTTGCCGGCGTCAGCCAAGTCTCCTTCAAGGACGATCTGCGCCAATGGGTCAGCCGTGCGCCAGTCCTCCAGCAACAGGCCGAACGCATCGGCGAAATCACCGGCTTCGAACCGACCAGCCAGTATTTTCTGGTCCGTGCGGCGAATTCCGATGAGCTGCTGGCACGACAGGACGAACTCGGTGCCCGCCTCGATGCGTTGGTTGCGGAGCAGAAACTTCACGGCTATTTGGCGCTGAGCCAGCTGATCGCACCAGCGTCGGCCCAGGAAAGCCTGCACCTCATGCTGCCGCATTTGCTGGAAGCCAGCCAGCCCTTGCTGGAACTTGGCGTTACGCCCGAGATGCTTGAAACAGAGGTGACCGGCCTTCTGGCACAACCTGTGACGAGCCTGGAAGACGTGCTTGCCGGACCACTGGCGGAGCCATGGCGACCCTTGTGGCTAGGCGTTCAAAGCGATGGCTCGGTTGCTGGGCTGGTGAGCCTGCAAGGTCTTCGCGATAGCGCGGCGCTTCAGGGCCTGACCGCCGATATCGCTGGCGTCAGCCTGATCGACCGGTTGGCCGAACTGAACCGCCTGTTTGCCGATACCCAGGCCCAAGCGGCCCTCCTCAAAATGCTCGCCGCCACGCTGATTTTCGCCTTGTTGTGCCTGCCGTTCGGCTGGCGTGGTGCCCTGCGCTGCCTTGCCGTGCCGCTGCTGGCAGCCTTCGGCAGCTTGGCCTGCCTGGGCTGGCTGGGCCAACCGCTGACTCTGTTCGGTCTGTTCGGCTTGCTGCTGGTCACCGCAATCGGGGTCGATTACGCCATCCTCATGCGCGAGCGAGTCGGCGGCGCTGCAGTGAGTTTGGTCGGTACCTTGCTGGCAGCCGTCACCACCTGGCTGTCGTTCGGCCTGCTGGCCTTGTCGAGCACACCGGCGGTGAGCAACTTCGGCTTGGCGGTAGGGCTCGGCCTGGTGTTTGCCTTTGCTTTGGCACCCTGGGCCGCCGAATCGGATGGGAAAGACGCATGCTGACGACCGCGCTATGTGCACCTACCCCTCAATCTGAACCCGATCGCCTCAGCCTGCTGTCGCTGAGGCGATCTTACACCCGCTGCCGGACGCGCTGGGCATCCGCCGGTCATCAACCATTCCCCTTTTGTCGAGTCAAGAAATGACCAAGGCATTCATAAATCCTGAACAACGTAGCGTCGTCGTAATCGGAGCAGGGCCTTCCGGCGCCATTGCCGCCGCCTTGCTCAAGCGCAAGGGGCACGACGTGTTGATCATCGAGCGACAGCGGTTCCCACGCTTCTCCATTGGCGAGAGCCTGCTATCGCATTGCCTGGATTTCGTCGAAGAGGCTGGGATGCTCGAAGCGGTACGGGCCGCCGGCTTCCAGACCAAACATGGCGCGGCGTTCGGGTGGGGCGAGCGCTACACGGATTTCGATTTCCGCGACAAATTCACTGAGGGCCATGGCAGCACTTATCAGGTTCAACGCGCCGATTTCGACAAGCTGCTGGCCGACCAGGCCGAGCTGCAGGGTGTGGAGATCCGCTACGAGGAAGAAATCATTACGGCGGACTTCACAGGTCTGCGCCCGTTATTGCAGGCCCGTCGCCTGGATGGCAGCGAATACGCGATCGAGGCGGACTTCATCCTCGACGCCAGCGGTTACGGTCGAGTGTTGCCACGTTTGCTCGACCTGGAAGCGCCGTCGAATTTCCCGATGCGCCGAGCCGTGTTCACCCACATCGAGGACAACATCGACGATCCGCGCTTCGATCGCGACAAGATTCTTATCACGACGCATCCCGAGCTTCGCGATGTCTGGTACTGGACCATCCCGTTCAGCAACGGACGCTGCTCGCTTGGCGTGGTCGCCAGCGCGGAACGCTACGAAGGACGACCTCTCGACCTGGATGCCTGTCTCAAGGAATTCGTGAGCGAGGCGCCCAATCTCCAACGCATCCTCAAGAACGCCGAGTGGGATACGCCTGCACGCTTGATCGGCGGTTATTCGGCCAACGTTAAAGCGCTGCACGGTCCGGGCTTCGCCCTGTTGGGTAACGCGGCTGAATTCCTCGACCCGGTGTTCTCTTCCGGCGTGACCATCGCGATGCGTTCCGCGAGCATGGCCGCTGCCGTTCTACATCGCCAGCTGTCGGGCGAGGTGGTGGACTGGGAAACCGAGTTCGCCGCGCCACTCAAGCACGGCGTCGACACATTCCGGACCTATGTAGAGGGTTGGTACGACTGCAGTTTCCAGGACGTGATTTATTACGAGCACGCCCAACCGGAGGTACGCCGAATGATCAGCTCGATTCTTGCTGGCTATGCCTGGGATCTGAAGAATCCCTATGTCGCCGAATCCAAACGTCGCCTACGTGTACTGGCCGAGCTTTGCGCGGCAGACGCACCGGCATGAATGTGCTCGTGGTACGCCTGCGGGCGCTGATATGGCTGCCGCTGCTGTTGCTTGCCGCCTGCGCCCAGCGCTTGCCGCTGCCAACGCAGACGCCGCAACTGGAGCTGCCTTTACAGCTACACATTCAGCGTCACAGTTTGGGTGAAAGCCGTGACTGGCTGCTGGTTATTCAGCAGGAAGGCGACGCTCTGCGCTGGTCATTGCTCGACCCCCTCGGCATTCCGCTGGCCCGTCAGCTGCTGCGCGACGGCCAATGGCATGCCGACGGCTTGCTGCCGCCCAATGCCGAGGCGCGCGAGCTGTTCGCCGCGTTGCTGTTCGCGCTGACGCCGGCGGAGCAGTTGAGCACGCTGTATGCGGGTAAGCAGTGGAGCCAGCTGAAAGATGAACGAACGATGCTGCACGACGCTTCGTCGCCCTGGCGCGTGCGCTATCGGCAGAATAGCCGCTTCGAACTCGACGTCGGGCCAGCGCTCACCTATCGTGTCGCCCCCATTGCTGCAGCTGCCGGAACCCGCCACTGATGACTGTTTATCTGAACGCCCTTGGGGTGATCTGCGCGCTGGGTCGCGGCAAGGCCGAGGTGGCACGCCGGCTGTTGGCCGGTGACGGCTCTGGCATGCGAAACCATCCAGATAGGGTCGCCGGACGCGAGCTGCCAGTCGGCGCAGTAGCGGCTGAGCCGCCTTCATTGGCTGGCGCCGAGTTGCGCGATGCCACGCGTAACAATCAGTTGCTGCTGGCTGCGGCAGAAGAAATAGCTGCTGAGATCAGTGCGGCCATTGTCCGCTTCGGTACTGCACGGATTGGTGTAGTCATCGGCACCAGCACGACCGGTATACAAGAAGCGACCCAAGGCATCGCTGGACTGGTCCGCGACGGACAGCTGCCCCCCAGTTATCACTATGGCCATCAGGAACTGAGCGCGCCGGCGAATTTTCTCAGCGAACGATTCCAGCTCAGCGGACCCTGCTACTCCATCTCGACGGCCTGCACCTCTGGCGCCCGCGCGTTGCTCAGCGCCAAGCGTTTGTTGGATGCCGGTATCTGCGATGCGGTGCTCTGCGGCGGTGTCGATACGCTCTGCGACCTGACGTTGCAGGGTTTCAGCGCACTGGAAGCCATCAGCGCGCGGATCTGCAACCCATTCTCCGCCAACCGCGACGGCATCAATATCGGCGAGGCGGCGGCGCTGTTTCTGATGACCCGCAACGAAGCACCTGTCGCACTGCTTGGCGGCGGTGCCAGCTCCGACGCTCATCATATTTCCGCCCCCGATCCGCAGGGCCGGGGCGCCATCGAAGCGATGCACAAGGCGTTGGCCAGCGCATCGATTCAAGCGGAGCACATCAGCTATCTAAACCTGCATGGCACCGCCACCCGCCATAACGACGCCATGGAAAGCCTTGCAGTCGCCGCGGTGTTTCCGGTCGGAGTGCCTTGCTCGTCGAGCAAACCGCTTACCGGTCACACGCTGGGTGCCGCTGGCGCGCTGGAAGCCGCGTTCTGCTGGCTGGCACTGTCCGAGCACAACCCTGCGCAGCTCTTGCCACCGCACCTCTGGGACGGCCAGCAAGATCCCGAATTGCCACGCCTTGACCTGATCGCAACCGGCACGTCGATGGCAGTTACCGGTACGCGGCAGATGATGAGCAACTCCTTCGCCTTCGGTGGCAACAACGTCAGCCTGATCGTGGGGGATGCGCCGTGATCGACTGGCCGATAGCCGAGCTGCTGCCCCACGCAGGCGACATGATTCTTTTGGATGCAGTCGAGGCATTCGACGCAGATAGCATCACTGTCCACCTGCAGGTTCGGTCCGGCGGTCTGTTCAGCCTGGCCGACGGCAGCCTGCCGGCCTGGGTCGGCATCGAAATCATGGCTCAGACGGTCGCTGCGTTTGCCGGTTGCCATGCGAGGCAGGCCGATCAGCCGGTGGAATTGGGCTTCTTGCTCGGCACCCGTAATTTTCAGTGCAATGTCGAGTACTTCCCCGCCGGTTGCCAGCTGCGCATTAAGGCGCTGCGCTCGCTTCAGGATGACAACGGCATGGGTGTGTTCGAGTGTCATCTCGACGGGCCCGGCATCCATGCCGAGGCGCGCCTCAACGTGTTCCGCCCGCCCGAAGTAGCGAGCTATCTAGAAGAGCCCCTTCCATGACTGAAAGCATTCTCGTCACAGGTTCCAGCCGTGGCATCGGTCGCGCCATCGCCCTCCGCCTGGCACGAAGCGGCTACGACGTCGTCCTGCATTGCCGTGCACGGCGCGAGGAGGCCGAAGCCGTACAAACGTTGATTCAGGCGATGGGCCGTCAGGCGCGGATTCTGCAATTCGACGTTGCCGACCGCGCTCAATGCCGCGCGCAACTGGAAGCCGATATCGAAGCGCATGGCGCTTATTACGGGGTGGTCTGCAATGCTGGCCTGACCCGCGACGGCGCTTTTCCAGCGTTGACCGAAGACGACTGGGACCTGGTGATGCGCACCAATCTGGATGGCTTTTACAATGTGCTGCAGCCGCTGACTATGCCAATGATTCGCCGCCGCCAGCCTGGGCGCATCGTCTGCATCACCTCGGTATCGGGGATGATCGGTAACCGCGGCCAGGTTAACTACAGCGCCTCCAAAGCCGGCGTAATCGGCGCAGCCAAAGCCCTCGCCGTCGAACTGGGCAAGCGCCGCATCACGGTCAACTGCGTCGCGCCGGGGCTGATCGATACAGACATGCTCGACGAAAATCTGCCTATCGAGGAGATGCTCAAGATGATTCCAGCTCAACGCATGGGCACCCCCGAAGAAGTCGCCGGTGCGGTGAATTTCCTGATGTCGGACGAGGCCGGCTACATCACCCGTCAGGTCCTGGCGGTCAATGGCGGACTGTGCTGATGAAACGTGTCGTCGTCACCGGCATGGCCGGCATCACTTCGCTGGGCAGCGATTGGACCTCCATCGAGGCTAATTTCAGCGCCAATCGCAGCGGCATTCGCCGCATGCACGAGTGGGACCGCTTTACCGAACTCAATACGCGATTGGCCGGCCCGGTGGACAATTTCGCCGTGCCAGGCCACTGGACACGCAAGCAGCTGCGCAGTATGGGGCGAGTCTCGCGACTGTCGGTGAAGGCTGCCGAGCAGGCATTGGAGCACGCAGGTTTGCTCAGCGACGGCTCGATTCGCGACGGCCGCATGGGTGTCGCCTGTGGCTCGTCCACCGGTAGCACCGAGGAGATCAAGGCGTTCGGCAACATGCTGCTCAACTCGGTAGCCGATGGCCTCAACGCCAACTCTTACATCCGCATGATGCCGCACACCACGGCGGCCAATATCAGCATCTTCTTCGGCCTGACCGGCCGGGTGATCCCCACCTCCAGCGCTTGCACCAGCGGCAGTCAGGGCATCGGCTATGCGTACGAGGCGATCAAGTTCGGTCGCCTGCCGATGATGCTTGCCGGCGGTGCCGAAGAGCTTTGCGCCACCGAAGCGATGGTATTCGACGCGCTCTATGCCACCAGCCTGAAGAACGATGCCCCTCACACCTCGCCGCGTCCCTACGACGCCGGTCGCGATGGTCTGGTGATCGGCGAAGGCGCCGGAATGCTGGTGCTAGAAGAGCTGGAGCATGCCCTGGCCCGCGGTGCCACCATCCACGCCGAGCTGGTCGGCTTCGGTAGCAATGCCGATGGTCTACACGCCACCAAACCGGAGCAGTTGACCATGCGCCGAGCCATGGAGCTGGCGCTTGAGGATGCAGGGCTTTCAGCCGGTGCGATTGGCTACGTCAATGGTCACGGCACGGCAACTGAGCAGGGCGACATCGCCGAGACGCTTGCGACCCAGGCACTGTTCGGCTCGAAGATGCCAATCAGCTCGCAGAAGAGCTTTCTCGGCCATACGCTGGGTGCCTGCGGTGCGCTGGAATCCTGGTTCAGCATCGAAATGATGAATCGCGATCGCTATATCCATACGCTGAACCTCGACAGTATCGATCCGCGCTGTGGCGAGCTGGATTATCTGGTGGGCACTCCGCGACCGATGCAGTACGAGTACGTGATGAACAATAATTTCGCCTTTGGCGGCATCAATACCTCTTTGATTTTCCGCCGCTGGGCCTGAGTGCGTTTTACCCCCCGCTTCAAAGAAACACCACAAAAACACGCAAGGAGAATGCAATGAAGAAAACCACATGGATCGGCGCCGCACTCATGCTTTGTGCATTGCCCGGTATCAGCCAGGCCCGTGATACCACTCACTACCTGCCGTTCGATCAAGTAGTCGCCGAAGCCACCGCATCGGGCAAGCTGGACGGCAGTGTTAAGTTCTACCTGGCCGGCAAAACACCTGGCAGAGCGCAGGTCATCCGCCGAGATGTGTCGACCAGCAAGAAGACCAACGCCTTCAACAAGACCGACGAAGGCGCCTGCAGCTGGGCCCTGCAGTCCGCGCTGATCAGCATGCAGAAAGCCGCGCAAGCGGCCGGTGCTAACGCGGTGGTGGACATCACCAGCAACTACAAGCACGTCGAGTACAAGGACAGTCAGAAGTACGAGTGCCATGCCGGCGCGATCATGGCGGGCGTCGCCATTAAAGGTAACCTGGCCAAGGTCAAATAAGACCGTTGCCGTACCCTGCCCGCCTCGTGCGGCGCAGGGCTTCCGCTGGCGTTTCAAACGCTCGCGTTCCGCTCCTCCGGTTGTCGGTCAAGGACTGCACCGGACCGAACGAATAAGTGGACCGGCGAGTCAACAGAAGCAGAACCCGTTACCATTTCGAGGAGCTGCCCCATGTTCGACAAGCCGTCGCACAAATTCGAAATCAACTACATCTTTCAGAACGACCCGCGCGTTCAAATCATCGAGTCGGAAGAGGATCATATGTCTCAGGGCAGCGCCGCGCGGCACCTGATCGAGCTGCATAATGGCGATGCCGAGAACAGCCTAGTGATGCCAGAAGCGGGTGCGGACGAGGCCAAGCTCTTGGAGCAGGCCGAGGTGATAGGGATTACCGATATTCGCGTAACCAAGCTGATTCATGAGCATGAGCCAGGCACTACGCCAGGCCATTATCAACAGCCATAAACGAAAAGAGCCGCTATTAGCGGCTCTTTTTTGTTCCATCAGCGGTGATATTGCGCCGATAGCTCATGTACCGACTCGATGAAGGCGCCGGCGTGGGCCGGGTCAACCTCAGGCGTGATGCCGTGGCCAAGGTTGAACACATGACCGTTGCCATGACCGAAGCTCGCGAGTATCCGGCTAACTTCGGCGCGGATCGCCTCAGGCTTGGCGAACAGTACGCTGGGATCCATGTTGCCCTGCAGGGCAACCTTGCTGCCAACGCGTGCCCGTGCAGCGCCGATGTCGCATGTCCAATCGAGGCCCAGCGCCTCGGCACCGGAATCGGCCATCGATTCGAGCCATAATCCGCCGCCCTTGGTGAACAGAATTACTGGCACACGACGCCCATCGTGCTCACGAATCAGCCCATCGACAATCTTCTGCATGTAGGCCAAGGAGAACTCCTGATAGGCCGCTGCGGAGAGGCTGCCGCCCCAGGAGTCGAAGATCTGCACCGCTTGCGCACCGGCCAGAATCTGCCCGTTGAGGTAGCTGATGACTGACTGCGCCAGCTTATCGAGCAGTGCGTGCATCGCCTGCGGGTTTTCATAGAGCATGGCCTTGGACTTGCGGAAGTCCTTGGATGATCCGCCTTCCACCATGTACGTCGCGAGCGTCCAAGGGCTACCGGAAAAACCGATCAGCGGCACACGACCGTTCAGCTCACGGCGAATGGTACGTACCGCCTCCATCACGTAACCCAGGTCCTTTTCGGGATCCGGGACCGGCAAAGCCTCTATATCAGCCATGCTGCTAATGGTCTTTTTAAAGCGCGGGCCTTCGCCGGTTTCGAAATACAGGCCCAGACCCATGGCGTCAGGCACGGTGAGAATATCGGAGAACAAGATCGCGGCATCCAGCGGATAGCGATCCAGTGGCTGCAGCGTAACCTCGCAGGCCAGCTCGGGATTCATACACAGGCTCATGAAGTCGCCGGCTTTGCTACGGCTAGCCCGGTACTCCGGAAGGTAGCGTCCAGCCTGGCGCATCATCCACACCGGGGTGACGTCGACAGGTTGCTTGAGCAGGGCGCGGAGGAAGCGATCGTTCTTCAAGGCAGTCATGTCTGGGTTCCAGCAAAAAAGTGGCGGCATTGTCGCAAAGCACAAAACAAAAGGCACGGCGAGTGCCGTGCCTTTTGTCTATGGGCTTGATTTGGGTCAGACAGGTTGGAGGCTGGAGGCAAGCGTAGGGATTTTATATCCACCCTACGCCGCGTTCCGCGGGTCGGAGCTGCGTGATCCACCTCATGAATCAGCCCGACCCATCCTACAGGCCAGCGCGACCGTCATTTTCAAACCAACCAGCATCAGCTTTCGGCGCCCGTTCAGACTTCCAAAAAGTCGAGAATCCCTTCAGCCGCCTGGCGGCCTTCGAAGATCGCCGTAACCACCAGATCAGAACCACGCACCATGTCACCGCCGGCGAAGATCTTTGGATTGCTGGTCTGATGCTTGAACTCGCCCATTTCCGGGGCTACCACGCGGCCCTGATTGTCGATCTGAATACCTTGTCCTTCGAACCAACCGGCCGGGCTCGGACGGAAGCCAAAGGCAATGACTACGGCATCGGCCGGCAGCACTTCCTCGGAACCGGGAATCGGCTCGGGACTGCGGCGACCGCGAGCATCCGGCGCACCGAGACGCGTCTCGACCACCTTCACGCCTTCGACCTTGCCTTCACCGACAATGGCTATGGGCTGGCGGTTGAAGAGGAACTTCACGCCCTCTTCCTTGGCGTTCTTCACTTCCTTGCGCGAGCCCGGCATGTTCGCCGCGTCACGGCGATACGCGCAGGTCACGCTCTTGGCTCCCTGGCGGATGGAGGTGCGGTTGCAATCCATCGCAGTATCGCCGCCACCCAATACCACGACCTTCTTGCCCTTCATGTCGACGAAGTCTTCTGGCGACTTCTCGAAACCGAGGTTGCGGTTGACGTTGGCAATCAGGAAATCCAGCGCATCATGCACGCCCGGCAGATCCTCGCCGGGGAAGCCGCCCTTCATGTAGGTGTAGGTGCCCATGCCCATGAACACCGCGTCGTAATCGGCGAGCAGCTGATCGATGGTCACGTCCTTGCCGACCTCGGTATTCAAGCGGAACTCGATGCCCATGCCGCCGAAAATTTCGCGGCGACGGCTGAGGACGCTCTTCTCCAACTTGAATTCCGGAATGCCGAAAGTCAGCAGACCGCCAATTTCCGGGTTCTTGTCGAAGACCACCGGCGTGACACCGCTGCGTACCAGCACATCGGCGCAACCGAGACCGGCCGGACCAGCACCGATGATCGCAACCTTCTTGCCGGTCGGCTTGACCTTGGACATGTCGGGACGCCAGCCCATGGCGAAGGCGGTGTCGGCGATGTACTTTTCTACCGAGCCGATAGTGACCGCGCCAAAGCCATCATTGAGCGTACAGGCGCCTTCGCACAGGCGATCCTGCGGGCAGACGCGGCCACAGACTTCCGGCAGGGTGTTGGTCTGATGCGCCAGCTCGGCCGCAGCGAGGATGTTGCCTTCGGAGACCAGCTTGAGCCAGTTGGGAATGTAGTTGTGGACTGGGCATTTCCACTCGCAATAAGGATTGCCGCAGCCCAGGCAACGATGGGCCTGGTCGCATGCCTGCTGCGGCTTGAAGGGCTCGTAGATCTCGACGAACTCCTTCTTGCGCTGACGCAGCAGCTTCTTCTTCGGATCCTTGCGCCCGACCTCGATGAACTGGAAGTCGTTATTCAGACGTTCAGTCATTTCAAAACCTCTTAGCGGCAGCCGCAAGCATTGGGCTGCAAGCTGCATGACAATCACGGAGCGGAGCAAGCCTCAAGCTGATGCTCGAAGCTTGTCGCTTGAATCTGCTTTTTATTGGGGGTTCGCCCGAGTAGTCGACAGCAACGATGCCAGATTGGCCGCCTTTGGCTTGACTAGCCAGAAGCGACGCAAGTAGTCGTCAAGGTTCTCGAGAAGCTTCGCACCCCATGCGCTGCCGGTTTCGGCGACATACTCGCGCAACACATCTTGCAGATGACTACGGTGGGCCTCCATCGCCTCGCCCGTGATGCGCTGCAGGTTTACCAGTTCGTTGTTCACGCGATCGACGAAACTGTTATCCATGTCGAGTACATAGGCGAAACCACCGGTCATGCCAGAGCCGAAGTTGTAACCGGTCTTGCCCAGAACGCAAACGAAACCGCCGGTCATGTACTCGCAGCAATGGTCGCCGGTTCCTTCAACGACCGCGTGCGCGCCGGAGTTACGGACTGCGAAACGCTCACCGGCGGTACCGGCAGCGAACAATCTGCCGCCAGTGGCACCATACAGGCAGGTGTTTCCAATGATGGCCGAGTTCTGCGACTCGAAACCACTGGCCTTCGGCTGAGTGACGACCAATTTGCCACCGGTCATGCCTTTACCGACGTAGTCGTTGGCATCACCCTCCAGATAGAGATGCAAACCGCCGGCGTTCCAGACGCCGAAGCTTTGTCCGGCCGTACCCTTGAAGCGGAAAGTGATGGGCGCATCTTTCATGCCCTGGTTACCGTGCACCCGAGCGATCTCGCCGGAAACACGGGCGCCGATGGAACGGTCGCAGTTGCAGATATCCAGCTCGAATTCCCCGCCACTCTTGGCGTCAATTACCGTACGAGCGAGCTTGACCATCTCTTCGGCCAGCAGGCCCTGATCGAACGGCGGATTCTTCTCCACTTCGCAGAATTGCGGCTTGTCAGCTGGAATATGGTCGCTGCCGAGCAGAGGCGTCAGGTCGAGATGGTTCTGCTTGGCGGTCTCGCCCGGCAGCAGCTCAAGAAGATCGGTGCGACCGATGAGCTCCTGCAGGCTGCGTACGCCCAGCTTGGCCAGCCACTCGCGCGTTTCTTCAGCGACGAAGGTGAAGAAGTTGACCACCATGTCGACAGTGCCGATGAAGTGATCCTTGCGCAGCTGATCGTTCTGCGTGGCGACACCGGTGGCGCAGTTGTTCAGGTGGCAAATACGCAAGTACTTACAGCCCAGCGCGATCATCGGCGCCGTACCGAAGCCGAAGCTCTCCGCACCGAGAATGGCGGCCTTGACCACGTCCAGACCGGTCTTCAAGCCACCATCGGTCTGCACTCGGACTTTGCCGCGCAGATCGTTGCCGCGCAGGGTCTGATGGGTCTCGGCCAGGCCGAGCTCCCAGGGCGATCCGGCATAACGGATGGAGGTTAGCGGCGACGCGCCGGTACCGCCGTCATAGCCGGAAATGGTGATCAAATCCGCGTAGGCCTTGGCAACGCCCGCGGCAATGGTTCCAACGCCCGGCTCAGCGACCAGCTTGACCGAGACCAACGCCTTGGGGTTGACCTGCTTGAGGTCGAAGATCAGCTGAGCCAGGTCTTCGATCGAGTAGATATCATGGTGCGGCGGTGGCGAAATCAGCGTGACGCCCGGTACCGCGTAGCGCAGCTTTGCGATCAGCCCGTTGACCTTGCCGCCAGGTAGCTGGCCGCCCTCGCCGGGCTTGGCGCCCTGGGCAACCTTGATCTGCAGCACTTCGGCGTTGACCAGATACTCCGGCGTGACACCGAAACGCCCCGTCGCGACCTGCTTGATCTTCGAGCTGCGCTCGGTGCCATAACGCGCCGGATCTTCGCCACCCTCACCCGAATTGGAGCGTGCACCGATGCGATTCATCGCCGCAGCGATCGCCTCGTGGGCTTCCGGCGACAGCGCGCCGAGGGAGATGCCGGCCGAGTCGAAGCGCTTGAGGATCTGCTCGAGCGGCTCGATCGCTTCGAGTGCCAACGGCTGGTCAGCAACTTTGAGCTTGAGAAGATCTCGCAGCATCGCCGCGGGACGCTGGTCGACCAGCGCGGTGTATTCCTTGAAGCGGCTGTAGTCGCCCTGCTGCACAGCGACCTGCAGCGCAGCTACCACGTCGGGGTTGTAGGCGTGATACTCGCCGCCGTAGACGAACTTCAGCAAGCCACCCTGCTGAATCGGCTTGCGATTACTCCAGGCTTCGCCCGCGAGCGCTTTCTGCTCGGCTTCCAGATCGACGAAACGCGCACCTTTGATACGACTTGCAACGCCGCGGAAGCTGAGGTCGACGACTTCATCGGCTAGGCCCACGGCTTCGAACAGCTGGGCACCGCGGTATGAGGTGATGGTCGAGATGCCCATCTTCGAGATGATTTTCAGCAGGCCCTTGGAAATGCCCTTGCGGTAGTGCTTGAACACCTCGTAGAGGTCGCCCAGCACCTCGCCGGTGCGGATCAGGTCACCGAGCACTTCGAAGGCGAGGAACGGATAGACCGCCGTCGCGCCAAAGCCGATCAGCACCGCAAAGTGATGCGGATCACGTGCAGTGGCGGTTTCCACCAGAATGTTGCAGTCGCAGCGCAGGCCAGTCTCGATCAACCTGTGATGCACTGCGCCAACGGCCAGCGAAGCATGCACCGGCAACTTGCCCGGCATGATGTGGCGGTCACTGAGGATTAGCATGACCTTGCCACCGCGCACCGCTTCCTCGGCTTGATCCGCGATGTTGCGCACCGCAGCTTCGAGGCCGATGGATTCATCGTAGTTAAGATCAATCACCTGGCGCTCGAAGCCTGGGCGGTCGAGCTCCATGATCGTCCGCCACTTCGCTGGCGAGATTACGGGAGTAGTCAGGATCGCACGATTGGCGTGATCGGCGGTTTCTTCGAAAACATTGCGTTCGGCACCCAGACAGGTTTCCAGCGACATCACGATGGATTCGCGCAGCGGGTCGATCGGCGGGTTGGTGACCTGCGCGAACTGCTGGCGGAAGTAGTCGAACGGCGAACGTACGCGACGCGACAGCACAGCCATCGGCGTGTCGTCACCCATAGACCCGACCGCTTCCTGGCCCTGCTCGGCAAGCGGACGCAGCACCTGGTCACGCTCCTCGAAGGTGACCTGGAACATCTTCATGTATTGCTTGAGCTGGTCGGCGTCGTAAAACGCCGAGCCGTGGTCGTTATCGTCCAGGGTCGATTGAATGCGTAGCGCGTTCTGGCGTAACCAGGTCTTGTACGGATGCTGGGACTTCAGACGGCTGTCGATGTCATCGGTATGCAACACCTGTCCCGTCTCGGTATCGACTGCCAGGATCTGACCCGGCCCCACGCGACCTTTGGCGATAACGTCTTCCGGCTTGTAATCCCATACGCCAACTTCAGACGCCAGGGTGATGTAACCGTTAGTGGTGGTCACCCAGCGCGCCGGCCGCAAGCCGTTGCGGTCAAGCAAGCAGATCGCGTGGCGGCCATCGGTGAGCACCACTCCAGCGGGACCGTCCCACGGCTCCATGTGCATGGAGTTGAATTCGTAGAAAGCCCGCAGATCAGGGTCCATCGTTTCAACGTTCTGCCACGCCGGCGGAATGATCATGCGCAGACCGCGGAACAAATCCATGCCGCCGGTGACCAACAACTCCAACATGTTGTCCATGCTCGATGAGTCGGAACCGGTACGGTTGACCAGCGGATCGAGGCTTTCCAAGTCGGGCAGCAACTCGTTGGCGAATTTCAGCCGACGCGCCTGCGCCCAGTTGCGGTTACCGGTAATGGTGTTGATTTCGCCGTTGTGGGCGAGGAAGCGGAACGGCTGGGCCAGCGGCCATTGCGGCATCGTGTTGGTGGAGAAGCGCTGATGGAATACGCAGATGGCGGTCGCCAGACGCTCGTCGCCGAGATCGGGGTAGAACTGCGCCAAGTCGGCCGGCATCATCAGGCCTTTGTAGATGATGTCCTTGTCGGAGAGGCTGCAGACATAGAATTCCTTGTCGCTAGCCAGCGCGACTTCAGCACGTCGGCGCGCGAAGAACAGCTTGATGCCGAAATCGCGCTCGGAAAGGCCTTCAGCCGAGACGAACACCTGCTCGATGCGCGGCAGGCGCTCCAGCGCAAGGCGGCCCAGCACGGTGGTATCGACTGGAACTTCACGCCAGCCAACCAGGGTAAGCCCTTGGGCTGCAATCTGTTCGTTGATGCTTGCCCGGGCCGCATCCGCCTTGGCCGCGTCCTGGCTGAGGAAGATCATGCCGACGGCATAGAGCGCCGGCAGATCGACGTCGAAATGCTGCTTGGCCATGGCGCGCAGGAACGCATCGGGTTTCTGCATCAGCAGGCCGCAGCCATCGCCGGTTTTACCGTCGGCGTTAATGCCGCCTCGGTGAGTCATGCAGGTGAGGGATTGAATAGCGGTCTGAAGCAGGTGATGGCTTGCCTCGCCCTGCATGTGGGCGATCAGACCGAAGCCGCAGTTATCCTTGAACTCTTCAGGACGAAACAGACCTGCTCTCATAGGCACTCCACCAGCTAAATGCGTTGTAAATCAACCCCTTATTGACGGCGCACAGAACCGCCCCGTCATACACGTGGGCAAAAGGGGGAGCAGTTTACAAAGCTAGGTAGAACGACACAATTTAATTTTCGCAAGCCCCAAAAAGGTGCGCAGCGCACCTTTTTGGGGCAGGCCTAGCGCGCCTGGGCGATTTCTTGCTGCACGCTAGCGAAACTTCGCACCCACGGCTTGCCTGCCTTCAACGAAGCCGGCAAGGCCTTGATCGCCTCCAGCGCGGCGTTCCGGCTGGAGAAAGCGCCATGAGTGATAACGTATAGCGGCTTGCCCTCATGCTGTTTGACGAAATACCGATAGCCATCGCCGTGCAGTTTTACCAGGGCCTCTGCATTATTTTGAGTACGTGTTCCTAACACCTGAATCAGATAATTGGTTCCGGGCTGACTGGCATACCAGGCGGCTGCGGACGCGCCGGCCGCTGCAGGCTTCGCAGCCGGCCGCTCTGGCTCGCGAGGAGCCTCAGCTGGAGCTACAGGTTCGGAAGGCGGGCTCTGAACTGCAGCCGAGCCTTCCTGAGCCGGGGCGACTTCCTTGCGGGATGTTACGGGGTCCTCCGGTACAGGCTCCGACGACTCATCCACTTCAGCGCTGCCGGCCGCAGCGAGGGGCTCGCGAATAACGGGCTGCTCAGGCTGAGCTTGAGCGCCGTTGGGCGCGAAATCACCGGCGGGGTCCTCGGCCTCTCCAATCTCCGCCGACACCTCCGCAGAACCCATGTCGAGCGGCAAGCTAGTGGTAGAAGGTGCTACAGACTGATCGCCAGCATCGCGCATTAGAAACGCAATCACGACGACACACAGGACAGCAGCCAAAGCCAGAAGATGCTTCATCGGCAACGGCAAACCCCATCCAGCCGATTTTCGACCGCCCTTCGAGTGCTGCATCGCATCGACGAGCTCGTCCCGGGCCGCCTGATTTATCGCGCCCGGCCATCCGCCGGAATCCTCATGGATCCGTACAATCTGCTCTTCGCTGAAACAGTCCAGACCGCTTCCGGCTCCTTCGAGGCGCAACGTCAGATATTCACGGGTCTCTTCCTCTTCGTAAGGCTGGAGCGCGATCACATGGAAGCGCTCCTCACCTTCGACCAGGGCCTCCAGGCGTGCCACCAACGAGTGCTCACCGAACAGAAAGACGTGCGGCCGCCCTTCGGGGTTCCCCTGGGCCAATCGCAACAGCGTTTCTACCGCAGCGCCCGTAAGCCGCTCAGCATCATCGACCAGCAGGTAAACATCCTGCCCGGTCAACGCCAATTGAATGATCTGCGCCATGATCGAATCAAAGTCAGTGCTCGAGCTACCTAGCGCCTGGGCTATCTGCTGCAAGACGATGCTCGAATCGGTGGTCTCTTGTGGCGAGATGACCACACTCTGAACCGATTGTTTGTTGCTGCTCGCAACGAGCGCCTGGCGCACCAGCGTTTTACCGCTCCCTTCAGGCCCCGTCACCACCAATAGCAACTGACTGTAGCGGGCAAGGTGATGCAACTGCCCCAGCACCGGCTTGCGCTGGGCCGGAAAGAACTTGAACCCAGGCACGCGAGTAGCGAAAGGATCATGATTGAACCCGTAGTGGTTCAGAAACGAATCGTCGGCGGACAAACTGGTCATGGAATTAGGTTCTCGACTGTTGCATGAGAACGTCGTAATTGACGTTTAATGTGGCTTCCAATACTTCGCGAGGGAAGTCGCCTGTTACCACCGCCTCGCCTAATTGCCTGAGCAGTACCAGTCTCAGCTGGCCGTTCAGGACTTTCTTGTCGACCGCCATATACCGCAGAAAGTCATCAGCTTTCATATCGGCAGGCGGGACTACCGGCAGGCCGGCACGCGACAGCAAGCGCACGGCACGATCCCGCTCACTCCCAGAGATCCAGCCAAGCTGCCGCGACATTTCCAGCGCCATCACTGTACCCGCCGATACCGCCTCGCCATGCAGCCAGACCCCGTAACCCTTATGGGTTTCGATGGCATGGCCGAAGGTATGCCCCAGATTGAGCGTGGCGCGAATGCCCGACTCACGCTCGTCCGCACCGACCACCTTGGCCTTCGCAGCGCAGGAACGCCGTATTGCTTCGGTGAGCGCCGACTGATCAAGCGCCCGAAGCTTGTCGACATTACTTTCGAGCCAGCCGAGGAACGGCTCATCGCAGATCAGGCCATACTTGATTACTTCAGCCAGACCGGCCGATAGTTCGCGCGCCGGCAAAGTCACGAGAGTGGCGGTGTCTATCAACACTGCCTGCGGCTGATAGAAGGCGCCGATCATGTTCTTGCCCAACGGATGATTGACACCCGTTTTGCCACCAACCGAGGAGTCGACCTGAGACAAAAGAGTGGTGGGCACCTGGATAAAATCAACGCCGCGCTGGTAGCTCGCAGCAGCGAAACCAGCCATATCACCGATGACCCCGCCACCCAGCGCGATCAACGTGGTGTTGCGATCATGCCTGGCAGCGAGCAGTGCGTCGAAGATCGAATGCAAAGTCTGCCAATTCTTGTGCGCTTCACCGTCCGGCAGAATAACCGGAGTAATAGCGTAATCGGCAAGGCTGCGCGACAGGCGCTCAAGGTACAGCGGGGCGACAGTGTCGTTGGTGACGATGGCAATTTGCTTGCCACGAATGTGACGGGATAACAGCTCGCCGTGATCGATGAGCTGTTCACCAATGAAAATCGGGTAGCTACGCTCGCCGAGATCGACCTGTAGAGTCTGCATGGGGGCTCCACCGTTAAAGGGGAGCTAGGATAGCGCAGATCGACCCAGGCTTTCACGAGGCGAAAGACCGTGAATTTGATCAAGGATTTCCATTACCACCAAGCGAGGTGGGCGTTCATCCGTTTCGACAATGATGTCTGCGATTTCACGGTACAAGGGGTCCCGCACAGCCATCAAGCCAACCAATATCTCGCGGGGATTAGGTGCCTGCAAAAGCGGACGATTGCGATCTCTAGAGGTTCGATCGAGTTGCTGCTCGACCGACGTGCATAGATAAATCACCCGACCGCCATCGCGCAACACCCAACGATTATCCTGCCGGAGCACCGCACCACCGCCCGTTGCCAACACGACACCCTGCATTTGGCAGATATCCGTGATGACAGCATGCTCACGCTCGCGAAAACCCGACTCGCCCTCGACATCGAATATCAGCGGAATGCTGGCGCCTGTGCGCTGCTCGATCTCCTTGTCGGAGTCCCGAAACGGCAGGCGAAGCTCCTTGGCGAGCAGGCGCCCGATGGTGCTTTTACCGGCTCCCATCGGGCCCACGAGGATGATATTTTCCACCGATATCAACGATTCACTGCAATAGCCTGATTATTCAGGATTCTCGGCGTCAGGAAGATAAGAAGCTCAGACTTCGCATCAGACACGACGTCTCGCCGGAACATGCGGCCAAGATAAGGCAGATCTCCCAAGAAAGGAACCTTATCCACTGATCTGCTTTGCGTGTTGGAGAAGACACCACCGATTACAACGGTTTCGCCGTCATTAACAAGAATTTTGGCATTTACCTCGTTCTTGCGAATAGTCGGTGTTCCATTGACATCGTTTGCAAAGTCGGGCTCATCCTTGGTGACTTTTACTTCCATGATGATGCGATTGTCGGGAGTGATTTGAGGCGTAACCTCAAGTGACAGGGCAGCTTCGACGAAAGTGGTCGTAGTTGCACCGCTGGAGCTAGCTTGCTGGTATGGAATCTCGGACCCTTTGAGGATCTTCGCCGTCTCCTTGTCAGCCGTCATAACCTTTGGCTGAGATACAACCTCGCCATTACCAGACTTCTCCATTGCCGACAGCTCAAGGTCGAGAATAAGGTTGTTGGTTATATAGCCGATCCCGATACCCGAGGTAGCCCCCGTCACTCCCAGGTCAACAAACGGAACGTTGCCGTTGCTGTCCTCGCCTTCATCACCGTTCTCATCACCCGTTTCATCGTTTCCATATACAAGTCCGCGGCCATTGGCGAACAACTGCGAGCCACCCCAACGCACCCCCAGGCTCTTGTCATAATCAACGTTAGCCTCGACGATCCGCGCTTCAATCATCACTTGCCGCACCGGAATATCCAGCTGTGCGACGATCCGCCTCAGCTCATCCAAACGTTCCTGTGTCTGATAAGCGATGATGTTGTTGGTGCGGTCATCGACAGCGATCGAGCCACGGTCTTCGCTCGCGCCATCCGTGCTCGTCACCGACTGGAACAACTGGGCAATATCGGCCGCTTTGGCGTAATTGACCTGCACAACCTCGCGACGCAGTGGCGCCAGTTCGGCGATCTGCCGCTGCGACTCAAGCTCTTGCCGCTCGCGCGCGGCAATCTCGTCCGCTGGCGCTACCAGCAGCACGTTGCCAACCTGGCGCTTGTCGAGCCCTTTGGTTTTCAACACAAGATCCAGTGCCTGGTCCCAAGGCACGTTCTGCAAACGCAGTGTAATGTTGCCCTGCACCGTATCGCTGGCAACCAGATTAAGGTCAGTAAAATCAGCGATCAGCTGCAGAACGGAGCGCACATCAATATCCTGGAAGTTCAGCGATAGCTTCTCTCCGGAATAGGTGAAATGCTCTGCCTTGCGCTTTTCGGCATCGGCTTCGCTAAGCGGCTTAACACTGATAGTCAGCTTGTCGTCGGTCTGGTAGGCGAGATAGTCGTATCGCCCGGTGGGCTCGATTGCGATACTCGCACCGTCAGCTTTGCTGCTCGAATCGACAAACTTGACCGGGGTAGCGAAGTCTTGCACATCAAGTCTTACACGCAACGCTTCCGGCAGTTGCGTCTTTGCGAAGGACACACGAATCTTGCCGCCCTGCTCTTCGATGCTCGGACTGATCGAAGGATCCGACAGCGTAATGACCACATTGCCAGCCCCGTCTTCCCCGCGACGGAAATCAATATTGTTGATCGCCTTGCTCGCCGCTGCGTGGACGATCGGGGCAGCCTTATTCACTGGCGCCACCGGCGTGGCTGCAACAGCAGCTGAAGATGCGCCGCTTTCGCCAAGCACGATGAATAGGTTATTGCCGTCTACACGAGTCGAATAGGGAACCAGGGATGTGAGATTGACGATCAGACGAGTACGCCCCTGGGCCTCCACCACCGTAACGCTCCGCGCATTACCGACACCGAGCTCGCGGGTTTTGGTACCAAGCTTGCTTGAAACGCCCGGTAAATCGAGCGCAATGCGTGCTGGTTGATCAAGGGTGTAACCCCGCGGAGTAGGTACTGGCTCATCAAAAGCCAGCTTCAACTCGACGCGATCGCCTGGCAACGATGCAACATCGAGGGTATTCAGAGACGCCGCTAGCAGGGCGGGCGAAATGAACGCTGCCAGCAAGGACAAGCCGAGACGAGAGAGGGTGGTATTCATAAAAGGCTTCCGTTGTGCAGACCGGTATAGGTTTTCCATTTTTGCCCCAACTCAGGAGCGCTCTTTCAAGGTCAGGCTACGCGGGCGCTCAAGCCACCCACCCTCTCCGTCAGGAACGATTTCAAGCACATCCACCTCGGCTTCGCTGATTTCAACGATACGGCCGTGATTGCGCCCCAGATAGTCACCGACCTTGACTCGGTGAACGCCGTCGCCGCCTTTAATCAAGGCGTATTTACCCGCATCATTGGTCAGCGTGCCGACCATGACAAAAGTCTCAATATTGAATTCTTCCAGGAACTGCTTGATGCGTGTTTCGTCAGGTCGAATGTCTTTCGAGCCCTTCTGCCGCTGCGTCAGGTCTATCTTCATCGGCGGCTGAAACGGATGCCGCAGGGACGCAGCACTGTATGTGAACGCCTCATACGGCAGGAACGCTGGCAGTGGTTCGATCGAGCCTTTGGGCTTGGCCCGCACCTCGTCCATGTATGCTCGCAAGTCGTCGAAGTTGCTGCTGCCACCACAGCCGGCTAGCAGAGCCAGGCCCAAGCCCAGCGCAATAAGTCGGGCTCCATTCATTTCTGCAGCCCCTTGTCGTTATAGCGATAAGTCTTGGCCAAGATATTCATGCGTAACTTGGAAGATGAATCCTTGCTTTCAGGTGCTATCTCGAAGTCATGCAACGTAACGATCCGCGGCAGGCTCGATACGCCACTGACGAAAGTTGCTAGGTCGTGGTAACTACCAACCACCTTAATCTGTATCGGCAGCTCGATATAAAATTGCTGGATCACCTCCGGCAGCAGCTTGATTTCTTCGAACTCAAGCCCGCTACCCAAACCGGTGCGTGTTATATCTTCAAGCAAACCAGGCACTTCCGTGTCGCTGGGCAACTGGCGCAGCAATGCACCGAACGACGCTTCCATCTCGACCATCTGAGCTTTGTAGGCTTCGAGGTTCGCAGCCTGGAAGGCCTTCGAGGAAAATTGCTGCTTCAACGTATCCTCTTGTGCTCTTTGCTGCTCGAGGCTGACCTGCAAATCGCTGAGGTAAAAGTAATAGCCGCCCCCGAGCACCAGAACCATCAGCAGTATCGCGGCAATGACCTTTACCGCCGCAGGCCAGGAGCCGAGATTGTTCATATCCAAATCGGACAGATCGACGCTGCGGAGGCTTTCCATGGAGCTCGCCAGACTCATGGCTTATCTCCTTCTGTAGCAGCTGCCGGCTGCGTCTGCTGTACCGTAAGCTGAAAGACATTCTCCTGCTCGACAGCGCCCGCAGTGACAGCCTTCACTTCGTTCAGATTTGGCGATTCCAGCCATTCAGAGCCGTCCAAATTGCGCATCAGGTTAGAGACCCGGTTGTTGGATTCCGCGCCACCGACAATGGCGATATTTTTGCCAGTCATCTTCAAACCGGTGAAATACACGCCATCGGGCAGAGTACGTACCAGCTGATCGAATATCCGGCCGATGATTGGCCGATTGCCCTGCAGGTCCTGAATAATCTTCATACGTTCGAGCAATTGCTGCCGACGCTCTCGCAATTCCTTGATTTCCACGATCCGCGCATCCAGCACGGCAATTTCTTTCCGGACGAAATCGTTTCGCGCGTTCTGCCGCTCGATGGCGTGAGTGAAGTACTGATCCGCTAGAAACAGCATGCCCACCGCCACGAGGGCAACGCCCGCGAGGGAAACCAAGAAACGCTGTTTACGCTCTTCGCGAAGCTGCTCGCGCCAGGGTAGAAGGTTAATCTGGGCCATCAGTCGAAACTCCTCAACGCCAACCCGCAGGCAATCATCAGGGACGGCGCATCACTGGCGAGAGCGCCAGCGTTGACCTTGCTGCTCAAGGCCATATCGGCAAACGGGTTGGCGACTAAAGTCTGGGTTCCGATTTTTTGCTGGATCAACCGATCCAGTCCGGGAACCGAGGCAGTTCCGCCTGCCAGGAGGATGTAATCCACATCATGGAACTGTCCCGCAGCGAAGAAGAATTGCAGCGAGCGCGACACCTGCTGAACGACTGCTTCCTTGAACGGCTGCAATACTTCGCTGTCGTAGTCATCTGGAAGGCCACCCTGTTTTTTTGCCAGGCCAGCCTCCTCCATCGACAGACCGTAACGACGCTGAATTTCTTCGGTAAGCTGCCGCCCGCCGAATAGCTGTTCGCGCGTATAGATGGTGCGACCGTTGTGCAACACGCTCAGCGTGGTCATGGTGGCACCGATATCCACGAGCGCGACGGTAAGTTCATCGTGACCAGCGCCCAACTGCGGTGCCAGCAGCCCGTATGAGCGCTCCAACGCATAGGCTTCGACATCTACGACCTTGGCGGTCAGCCCCGCCAAGGCGAGAGCCGCCTCGCGAATTTCCACATTCTCCTTACGGCACGCTGCCAGCAGCACCTCAACGCGACCGGGAGAACGAGCGGCAGGCCCCTGCACTTCGAAGTCGATAGCGACCTCTTCGAGCGGATACGGAATGTACTGATCGGCCTCTATCTTCAGCTGGTTCTCCAAGTCATCGTCGGTCAGCCCTGCTTCCATCTCGATGCTTTTGGTGATGACTGCCGAACCGGAAACTGCTACGGCAGCCGACTTAACCCCGGTTTTAGCCTTGGCCAGCAACCGGGTCAGGGCCTGGCCCACGCCCTCCAGCTCGGCGATATTTTTTTCCACCACAGCATTTGGCGGAAGCGGCTCGACGGCATAAGACTCAACCCGATATCGGGAGCCCGAGCGGCTTAATTCGAGTAGCTTGACGGATGTCGAACTGATGTCGATCCCAAGCAGCGTGTTCGCTTTCTTCGTGAAGAGCCCTAGCACGGCCGATTTCCTATCTTTATCCGCTACTTACGGATTAATTATGTTTATCCACATTAGATAACAGCCTTGACAGAAGCGCAAATGGCTCCCCAGTAAAAAATCCGCTTATAATGTGACCGGTTTTCCCTTTCGGCATCGTCTGCGGCTTACACCCCATTCCCCATCCTGGATTCAATGAACCCCGATGCGTTTCCTGAAGTTTTTCTTATGGTCGTGCTTGGCTATTTTCTGCGGACTTCTGCTCAGTCTCAGTGGGGCTTTTCTCTATCTGAGCCCTAATTTGCCATCGGTCGAATCGCTACGCAGCATACAGCTCCAGATTCCTCTGCGTGTCTACAGCAATGACGACAAGCTGATCGCCGAGTATGGCGAAATGCGTCGCTCCCCAATTGACTTTGATGAAATACCCAAAGATTTCATCGCCGCACTGTTGGCGGCCGAAGATGACAACTTCGCGAATCATTATGGCGTTGATGTTTCCAGCCTGATGCGCGCTGCCACGCAATTATTGAAAACCGGCGAGATTCAGACCGGCGGCAGCACCATTACCATGCAGGTGGCGAAGAACTACTTCCTCACCAGCGAGCGGAGCTTTTCCCGCAAGATCAGTGAGATTCTTCTAGCACTGCAGATCGAACGAGAGCTGAGCAAGGACGAAATTCTTGAGCTGTACGTCAACAAAATCTATCTGGGCAACCGCTCTTACGGCATCGAGGCGGCAGCTCATGTCTATTATGGGAAATCGATCGGCGAGCTAAGCCTGGCGCAAATGGCAATGATCGCTGGGCTGCCCAAAGCTCCGTCGGCGTTTAATCCCTTGGCCAACCCAGAGCGAGCCAAGGAAAGGCGCGACTGGATTCTCGGGCGCATGTATCGACTCGGGTCAATAGACGAAGTCCGTTATCAGCAAGCAATGGCGGAAATCGTGGACGCCTCCTATCACGGTTCCTCACCAGAGCTCGATGCACCCTATGTAGCCGAGATGGCGCGCGCCGAGATGGTTGGCCGCTTCGGCAGCGCCGCCTATACCGACGGTTTCCGCGTCTACACGACCCCCACTAGCGAGCGTCAGGTTGCTGCCAATCAATCCCTCACGCAGGGATTAATCGAATATGACCAGCGTCATGGCTATCGAGGACCGGAAGCCCAGCTGGCGGGCACCGATCGCGAAACCTGGCTACAGAAACTTCGCGAGTACCGAAGCCAGTCCGGCCTGCTACCCGCCGTTGTCAGTCAGGTCTCCAGCGACAAAATTCAGGTCTTGCTCCGCGATGGTACCGAGCGAAGCGTTCGCTGGGAGAGCATGAAATGGGCTCGTCCGTTCATTAATACCAATAGCCTTGGGCCGCAACCCAAAGCGCCGTCGGATGTAATCAAGGTGGGGGACGTCGTCCGCGTTCTTATCTCGGATGATGAATTATTGTTCAGCCAGATACCCCAAGCCCAGGCTGCACTGGTGTCGATCGACCCTCTTGACGGCTCCATCGAAGCGCTGACCGGCGGCTTTTCTTTCGGTCAAAGCAATTACAACCGAGCCATTCAAGCAAAACGTCAGCCGGGGTCCAGCTTCAAACCATTCGTCTATAGTGCGGCGCTGGATGCCGGGTTCACAGCCGCGACCTTGGTTAATGATTCGCCCATCGTCTTTGTCGAGGAAGATCTGGATCGCGTCTGGCGGCCAAAAAATGACAACAATACCTTCCTTGGCCCGATCCGCCTGCGCGAAGCGCTCTACAAATCTCGCAATCTAGTCTCGATTCGCCTGCTGCGGACCCTTGGAATTCCAGACACCATCGACTACGTCAAACGCTTTGGGTTTAAGGCCGAAGACCTACCAGCGAATCTATCATTGGCACTTGGTACAGCAACCCTGACGCCAATGGAAATCGCCATCGGCTGGACCGCCTTCGCGAACGGCGGCTATAAAGTAGAACCCTATCTCATCGAGCGCATCGAGGACCGAGACGGCAAGGTGATATTCGAAGCAAACCCGGCGCGCGTACCCGAGCACAGTCTTGCTCGTTCAGCCCAGGCAGAAAAAGACCAAGCAGCGATAACCACCTATGCACAGAATGACAAACCGCTAACTAGCGATTCGGAGCCGGTAGAGCAGCCGCCAGTGTATGCCGAGCAAATCATTGACGAACGCACCGCCTATATCATGACCAGCATGCTGCAGGACGTCATCAAGCGCGGGACAGGCAGAAGAGCCCTGGCGATGGGGCGTGGCGATATCGCCGGAAAGACCGGCACCACCAACGAGTCCAAGGACAGCTGGTTCTCCGGCTATAACGCAGACATCGTAACGACCGTCTGGGCCGGCTTCGATCAACCGCAGAGCCTCGGTCGTCGGGAATATGGTGGAACGGTAGCGCTGCCTATCTGGATGAAGTACATGAGCTCGGTGCTCGAAGGCGCGCCCGAACATGCCCCCGCCGAACCCGAAGGAATCATGACGCTGCGAATCGACCCCAAGAGTGGTCGTGCAGCTTCCCCCGGAACGCCGGATGCCTATTTCGAACTGTTTCGAAGTGAAGATTCCCCGCCCAACATGGACGAGCTGATTCCGGGCTCCGCTGTGCCCGGCAGCCCCTTACCGGCATCCGAGGCCGCACCGATCGACCTATTCTGAGGAGTCGGAACAGGCTTTTATCATTCAGGAACCGTTACAAATTCTGCCGGCTAATGTATTCGCCAGACTGCGCGCGAAATATCTGAGCTCATACTGAGAACCAGAGCGCTACCGCTTTAATTGCTGCCGCAAGCGAAGCTTAGTCCTTGCGCTGCAATGATCAGCCGACTCCTGGAAAGCGATAACCGAAAAGCAAAACCCCGACCGAAGGGCCGGGGTTCTATCGCGATCAGAGCCTGCCGAAGGCGAGGCTTTTTCCAATACGAGCAGCGCTCAATCAACCGTTAAACACGTCGTCAACCGATTTCAGCGGATAGTTCGACGGATACGGCAGCGTCGCCACACCGCTTTCGATCGCAGCCTTGGCCACGGCATCGGAAACCAAGGTGATCAGGCGAGGATCCATTGGTTTCGGGATAATGTACTCACGACCGAACTGCAACTGATCGACACCATAAGCAGCAGCGACTTCCGCCGGAACTGGCAGCTTGGCTAGATCGCGCAGGGCAACTGCAGCGGCGATTTTCATCTCTTCATTGATGCGCGACGCACGAACATCCAGCGCCCCACGGAAGATGAATGGGAAGCCCAGCACGTTGTTGACCTGATTCGGATAATCCGAACGGCCAGTCGCCATGATCACGTCGGAGCGGGTCGCGTGCGCCAATTCCGGGCTGATCTCGGGATCGGGGTTCGAGCAAGCGAACACTACCGGGTTCGCCGCCATACGCTTGAGACCTTCGGCACTCAGCAGATTGGCACCGGACAGACCGACAAAGACATCGGCACCGTCGAGCGCATCATCCAGGGTGCGCTTGTCGGTTTCATGGGCGAACACCGCCTTGTATTGGTTCAAATCGTCGCGGCCGGCGTGGATCACACCCTTGCGGTCGATCATGAAGATGTTCTCGATCTTCGCGCCCATGCTGACCAGTAGCTTCATACAGGAGGTTGCCGCAGCGCCAGCACCCAAGCAGACAATCTTGGCCTCCTCGAGCGTCTTCCCCGCGATTTCCAGTGCGTTGAGCATCCCTGCCGCAGTCACGATGGCAGTGCCGTGCTGGTCATCATGAAACACTGGGATGTCGCACTGCTCGATCAAAGCCCGCTCGATCTCGAAGCACTCGGGTGCTTTGATATCTTCCAGGTTGATTCCACCGAACGTGATGGAAATACGCTTGACCGTATCGATGAAGGCCTGCGGGCTTTCCGCATCGACCTCGATGTCGAACACATCGACGCCGGCGAAGCGCTTGAACAGAACACCTTTGCCTTCCATCACGGGTTTGGAGGCCAGCGGACCCAGATTTCCTAGGCCAAGAATTGCCGTGCCATCGGAAATCACCGCTACCAGGTTGCCTTTGCCGGTGTACCGGTAAGCCAGCTGCGGATCGCGGGCGATTTCTCGCACCGGCTCCGCCACGCCAGGACTATAGGCCAGCGACAGGTCGCGAGCGGTGGAGGTGGGCTTGGTCAGCTCGACACTCAGCTTTCCCGGACGGGGCTGCGAATGGTAGTCGAGAGCGGCAGTTTTCAGGTCAGTCATGAGGCATTCCGCTTATTTTTTCTGGGACAGACAGGCGGTCGAGGATACGCCAAGATCGATCGCTGTCACAAGCCAGTGGGAAAGCTGTCTGTCAAGGGCTCGACCTACGACTTTCAGCTGACGGGCGGGACAACTGCTTCGCATTCCCCGCGCAGCCCGGACTTACGTCAGGGTAGCGGAACAAGCATCGAAGGATGGTTGACCCTAAGCATCCAGCGGGCTTGCCGCGACAGATCCGCACGCCCCTTCCGATCGATCACCCACCCTCTCGCCTCGATCTCTCTGCCTGGCAAATCCGTTAGCGAGTATTCGGTGAACGCCGCAACGGCCCGATGAGGAATCTGCAATACCAGCGAGCCTTCCAACTCGAGCCAGATACCGCCCCGATTTTCCTCCAGCCGATCGACACGCGCTCTCACCACCGCGAAGCCACCTCGGCGTAAGCGCTCGACTGCGATTAGCGGGGACTGACGCCAGACCCCTTTGCCGGCGGCCCGAGCCTGCCGCTCGACGACTCGATGACAGTCCGCCAATAAGGTATTTGGCGCAATGGTGACGAAATAACCCAAACCTTCGGCGAGCAGGGCAGCTTCCAAATTCTCGCCGCGCTCATTGAATACATGGGCCAGAACCCGGCCGTAATGGTCTTTGGCCTCCTGACCGAGACGCAGACCTACGTGTCCATCGCTGGCTCTGACTAGCGCCTGCAGATGCCGCTTGGTCGCTTCTGCAAAGGGTTCGGCGTTGCGACCTTTGTGCCCTATTTCAGGTGCATTCAGACCAATGAGCCGGACATTGCGCCCGTCGACCAGACGAAGCGTGTCGCCGTCGATAACCTTTGCTACAGCCACTCGCGACAGCGGACCACTGACAGAACAAAGCGCCTGCGCCTGCAGACTGAAAATGGCGGAAACGAAAAAGGCGCCCACCAGGGACGCCTTTTTCAGATGCTCGGAAAATCTCATGGGATTTCCGTCGCGGCGACTGCTTACTTGGCGCCGAACACACCGAAACGCTGCTTGAAGCGGTCGATACGGCCGCCGGTATCCAGCACTTTCTGCTTGCCGGTGTAGAACGGATGGCACTCGGAGCAAACGTCGATGCTCATGTTCTTGGCCAGCGTCGAGCGAGTCTTGATGACGTTGCCGCAGCTGCAAGTGGCTTCGATTTCTACGTAATTAGGATGGATATCGGCTTTCATGGAAGAATCCTCTAGGACTTGTGCCGCCACCCGACCCTATGTCGAGTACCGCACGGAAGGGCGCGAATGATACCAGAGCAGGGTGTCGATGCAAGCGCAGGCGGTCGCACAGCGGACGTGTGCGCGGCTGGCAATCGAATATGTCTGCCGACATGCATGCAGCTCGATCGATTGTTAGCGGGTCGGCTAGCTGCAGGATCGTTTACCATCGACATTCGTCGTCAAGGACCTCCGCGTGCCTCAGCCCATTCTACGCCTCGCGCTGCCTTCCCCCCTACGCAGACTCTTCGATTACCTGCCACCGGCCGGCGTGCCCTGCGCTGTATTGCAGCCCGGCATTCGTCTGCGCGTGCCCTTCGGTCGACGCGAGGTGATCGGCGTTCTGGTGGAACTGGCGACACACAGCGAAGTACCCGAAGGAAAGCTCAAGCCCGCGCTGGAACTGCTCGACGCCCAACCGCCACTGCCGCCTTCACTGTTCAAGCTGTGCCTGTGGACAGCGCAGTATTACCAGCACAGCCTCGGCGATACCCTCAGCTGGGCACTGCCGGTGCTATTGCGCCAGGGTGAGCCGGCGGAGGCGCGACAGGAACGCTTCTGGCATGCCGCGACCGGGGCACGGCCGGAAGATCCCCGTCTGAGCCGTGCGCCACGCCAGCGCGAGGCGCTGAAAACCATCGCCCAACATCCACATGGTGTCGCTCATTCCCTGCTGAACCAACTCCAACTGAGCAAGGACAGCCTCGACCTGCTGCTGCAGAAAGGCTTGCTGCGGATCGAGACGCGGCGCAGCCATCAAGCCCCTCGACACCAGGGCAGCTGGTTACTGCAGCCTGAGTTGCCGCTTAATCAAGAACAGCGCGCCGCGTTCGAAGCCATTCGCGCGGGTTTCAATGGCTTTCAGGTATCGCTGCTGGCGGGCGTCACCGGCAGTGGCAAGACTGAAGTCTATCTGCAGCTCATTCACCAAGTGCTCGAAGCCGGCAAACAGGCATTGGTGCTGATTCCTGAAATCAACCTCGGTCCGCAAACCCTGGCGCGCTTCGAGAAGCGCTTCAATGCCCGCATCGCCTTGCTGCACTCCAACATCAATGACCGGGAACGGCTGGATGCATGGCTAGCGGCGCGGGACGGCGAAGCGGACATCATCATCGGCACCCGCTCGGCGCTGTTCACGCCGATGAAGCACCCGGGGCTTATCATTCTCGACGAGGAACACGACGCCTCCTATAAACAACAGGAAGGCCTGCGCTATCACGCCCGCGACCTGGCGGTGGTCAGGGCGCGCCAGGAAAATTTGCCGATCTTGCTGGGTTCGGCGACCCCTTCGCTGGAAAGCCTGCACAACGCCCATAGTGGTCGTTATGCGCTGCTCAAGCTGACCCAACGCGCTGGCGGTGCGCAAGCCCCCCGCTTCCTGCGCCTGGATGTGAAAAGCCGGCCGCTGGATTCCGGCATCTCCGGCCCGTTGCAGCAAGCCATGGCACAAACGCTGGACGCTGGACAACAGGTACTGGTGTTTCTCAACCGCCGCGGCTTCGCTCCCTCGCTGCTGTGCCACGACTGCGGCTGGCTAAGCCAATGCCCGCGCTGCGATGCACGCATGACGCTGCACCAGCGTCATAATGAGCTGCGCTGTCACCATTGTGGCCATGCGGAGCGGCCACCGTTGAACTGCCCTGACTGTGGCAAGGTCGATCTGCGTCCCGTGGGCGCCGGTACCGAACGCGCAGAAAACAGGCTCGGCGTCCTGTTTCCTAATTATCCGGTGCTGCGCATTGACCGCGACAGCACCTCACGCAAGGGTTCGATGGAGCAGCTGCTGACCACCATCAACCGCGGAGAACCTTGCCTACTGGTCGGGACCCAGATGCTCGCCAAGGGTCACCACTTCCCCCGGGTTACTCTGGTCGCTATTCTCGATGCCGACGGAGGGCTGTTTTCCGCCGATTTCCGTGCCAGCGAACGAATGGCTCAGTTGATCGTGCAGGTGGCCGGCCGCGCAGGGCGCGCCGAGGAACCTGGAAAAGTCATCATCCAGACCCATCTCGCCGACCACCCACTATTGGTACAACTGACCGAGCAAGGTTATTTCGCCTTTGCCGACCAGGCATTGAGCGAGCGCCGCGCAGCCAGCCTGCCGCCTTTCAGCCACCTAGCCCTGCTACGTGCCGAAGCGGCAAAACCCGGCCAAGCGGAAGACTTCCTCGACCAGGCCTGCAGCCAGGCCGAACACCTCATCGGGCAACTCGGCCTCAGCGGCGTCGAGCTGCTGGGCCCGATACCCGCGCCAATGGAGCGGCGTGCGGGTCGCTTCCGTGCGCAGCTGCTGCTACAAGGCAACGCCCGGGCGCCTCTGCACAAGCTGATGAGCGCATGGCTGCCGCGGATCGATACGCTACCGGGCAGCCGTACGGTACGCTGGTCGCTGGATGTCGATCCGATCGACCTGTTCTGACGCCAGCCGAATCTGTCGACATCCTGCAACTAAGCGCCTTAAGCCTTGAAGGTTCGCCCCCCAGGCACCGATAATGTCCAGTTTTCGACCAAAGCCTCCGGGCCGACCGAGCAAACGATGAAAGACAGCATTCGTCATCTGATCCAGCAAGCCCTGACCCGCCTCACCGCCGAAGGCGTGCTGCCCGACGGGCTGACGCCGTCTATTCAGGTGGAGAACACCCGCGACAAGACCCATGGCGACTTCGCCAGCAACATCGCCATGATGCTGGCGAAACCGGCGGGAATGAAGCCGCGCGAGTTAGCGCAGAAGCTTATCGAGGCATTGCCCGCGGATGCCGGTATTAGCCAAGTCGAAATCGCCGGCCCCGGCTTTCTCAACTTCTTCCAGAACAGCGCAGCGCTGGCCGAGCGACTCGACACGGCGCTTGCCGATCCGCATCTGTGCGTGAGCAAGACGAGCCCAGCGCAACGCGTCGTCGTCGACCTGTCCTCACCCAACCTGGCTAAGGAAATGCACGTCGGCCATCTGCGCTCGACCATCATCGGCGACGCGGTTGCGCGGGTGCTGGAGTTTCTCGGCGACGAGGTGATCCGCCAGAACCATGTCGGCGATTGGGGCACCCAGTTCGGTATGCTGCTGGCTTACCTCGAAGAAAATCCCGTCGCTGCCGAAAGCGAGCTGTCCGACCTCGAACAGTTTTACCGTGCAGCAAAGCAGCGCTTCGACGACTCCGCGGAGTTTGCCGAGCGTGCCCGAGAATTGGTGGTGAAGCTGCAGGCTGGCGATATCGACTGCCTGCGCCTGTGGACTCGCTTCAACGAGATTTCCCTGTCGCATTGCCAGAAGGTCTACGACCGACTCAACGTCAAGCTCACGCCGAACGACGTCAAAGGCGAAAGCGCCTACAACGCCGAGCTCGGCGATATCGTCGCGTCACTCAGCGCCAAAGGTTTGTTGAGCGAAAGCAACGGCGCCCAGTGCGTATTCCTCGATGAGTTCAAGAACGCCGAAGGCAACCCCCTTCCAGTGATCGTACAGAAGGCCGGTGGCGGCTATCTTTACGCCACTACTGACCTTGCATCCATGCGCTACCGCAGCCAGCAGCTGCATGCCGATCGTGCGCTGTATTTCGTCGATCAGCGTCAGGCGTTGCATTTCCAGATGACCTTCGAGGTCGCGCGCCGTGCCGGTTTCGTGCCCAGCGAGATGCAGCTTGAGCATATGGGTTTCGGCACCATGAATGGCGCCGACGGACGCCCGTTCAAAACCCGCGACGGCGGCACCGTCAAGCTGGTTGACCTGCTCGACGAAGCAGAACAGCGAGCTTACAGCTTGGTGAAAGAGAAAAATCCCGATCTAGACGAAGCTGAACTGCGGAGCATCGCCCGCGCCGTGGGCATCGGCGCGGTTAAGTACGCGGACTTATCCAAACACCGCACCAGCGATTACAGCTTCAACTTCGAGCAGATGCTCAGCTTCGAAGGCAACACCGCCCCGTACCTGCTCTACGCCTACACCCGCGTTGCCAGCGTCTTTCGCAAACTCGGCACCGGCATGGACGGCCTTACCGGCACGATCAAGCTGGATGCAGAACAGGAGCAGGCTTTGGGTACCAAACTCGCGCAGTTCGCTGAAGTGCTCAACGGTGTCGGCGAAAAAGGCGTTCCACACCTGCTGTGTAGCTACCTGTACGATCTAGCCGGGCT
The DNA here is from genome assembly GCF_982611455.1 of Stutzerimonas sp. Taxonomy (NCBI): domain Bacteria; kingdom Pseudomonadati; phylum Pseudomonadota; class Gammaproteobacteria; order Pseudomonadales; family Pseudomonadaceae; genus Stutzerimonas; species Stutzerimonas sp. The sequence goes on along the minus strand of NZ_CEXBBO010000001.1, from coordinate 163,132 downwards.
GTTTTCCAGCTTCTACGAGCACTGCCCAATACTCACCGCGGAGAGCGAGATCGTGAAACAGAGTCGCCTGCGCCTGGCCGCCCTGACCGGCAAAACCCTCAAGCAGGGCCTGGAACTGCTGGGCCTGGAAACGCTGGAGCGGATGTAAGTGGTAGCCAAGAAGAAACCCGCACCGAAGCGCGGCGCGAGCCGCTACCAAGCCCCCCCAAAAAAACCCGTTCCCGGCTGGATATGGCTGATTTGCGGCCTGGTGATTGGCGGCTTCATCGTGTTCTTGATGAACCTGGAACCCGGCGGAGACGAGATCAAGCGCGCCAAGGATACGCCCAAGCCCAAGGAACAGCCGAAGCGCTCAGCGCCAGCGACGGGCCAATCGGTCAAGCCGAAATATGACTTCTACACGCTGTTGCCGGAGTCCGAAGTAATCTTGCCGCCGGAGGAACCCAAGCCACCAACGCCGGTGACGCCCGAGGAGGCCGCCAAGATCGATGCGGCACGTGCCGAAGCCGCACTGAATGGCAAGGTCCCGCCTCCGCCGCCTACTGTAGCGAAAGCGCCAGTTACGCAGTTCTTTCTTCAAGCGGGCTCGTTCCGGCAGAAGCCGGAAGCCGAGAAAGTCCGTGCGCAGATCATCCTGCTCGGCCAGGACGTGCGCGTCGAAAACGTCACGGTCCGGGATGAGGTCTGGTATCGAGTGCTGGTCGGTCCGTATGCCGATCGGAATCAGCTCGGCAAGGCGCAGAAGACCCTGGCGGCAAGCGGTTACAACAACCTGTTGCTGCAACAGCGGCAGGCGCGCTGAGCCCAGATAGCGGATCGGGAGGCGCAACGCCTCCGCAGTCCATACCGCAGATTTGCTAGGATCTTCAGCAGCGCGGGCTCAGCTACCGGCGCTGTCTGCTCGGCTTAGCTTTCCCGCGGCGCGTAGGCGAAGACATCTGCGCGCATCTGCGTCGCGTCCATCCCCGCCCCGACCAACGCGTCGAGCGTCCCGTAGATCATCGCCGGAGAGCCGCTGGCATAGACATGCAGAGACCCGAGATCGGCGAAATCCTCGCAGACCGCCTCGTGCAGCATGCCGCAGCGCCCTTCCCAGCCACAGACATCGCTGACGACCTGGTGCAGGAACAGATTCGGCATTTCCTGCCATTCGTCCCAATGCTCTAATCGATAGAAATCTTCCGGTCGCCGCACGCCCCAATATAGATGCACCGGGTGGACAAACCCCTCGGCCCGGCAATGCTCGATCAGGCTGTGCATCTGCGCCATTCCGGTCCCCGCCGCGATCAGCACAAGCGGGCCATCCGGCAGCTCGGCGAGATGAGTGTCGCCAAACGGCATCTGCACTTTCACCAGACCTTGGCGGCGAATGGATTCGAGCAACTCGACAGCCGAAGGCTCTCGCGCCAGCATGTGAAGCTCCAGCTCGCGCCCCCGCTCCGGAGCGGACGCCAGCGAGAAGGCACTGAACTCGCCATCTTCTCGTTCCAGTAGCAAGTATTGCCCAGCGTGATAGCGCGGCGGCTTGCCCGCCGGCGCGCGCAGCAACAGACGAAACACGTCGCCACCGACCTCCTCGCAACTGATCAGCTGGCAGCTCAGGGTCCTCACCGGGAGCTCGCCTGGGGCAAGCACGCCATCCCAGAGCAGTACACAGTCTTCTTCGGGCTCGGCCAGGCAGGCGAGAACCTCACCATGGTCGACACTTTCAGCACGTTGACGCACCCGGCCACTGACCAGGAGCGCCGCACAGATCAGGCAGTTGCCATTGCGACAGGCCTGCGGACACTCGTAGCCCAACCGGCGCGCGGCATTGAGAATCCGTTCGCCGCGCTCGACTTCAAGCACGGCGCCGGAAGGTTGCAGGGTTACTTTCATGCACTAAAACCTGAATTGACGACGGCTGGCCATCAGTCGATGCCCAGTTCGGCCCAGAGTTCGTCAACGCGACGCTTGACCGCCTCGTCTTGAACGATGGCGCGACCCCATTCACGAGAGGTCTCGCCCGGCCATTTATGAGTGGCGTCGAGCCCCATCTTGCTGCCTAGACCGGAGACCGGAGAGGCGAAATCGAGGTAGTCGATCGGAGTATTTTCGATCAATACCGTGTCGCGCTTGGGGTCCATGCGCGTGGTGATAGCCCAGATCACGTCGTTCCAGTCACGGGCATTGATGTCGTCATCGGTAACGATCACGAACTTGGTGTACATAAACTGCCGCAGGAAGCTCCATACGCCGAGCATCACGCGCTTGGCGTGGCCGGGGTACTGCTTCTTTATGGTTACCACCGCCATGCGGTAGGAGCAGCCTTCGGGCGGCAAGTAGAAGTCGGTGATTTCCGGGAACTGCTTCTGCAGGATCGGCACGAACACTTCGTTGAGCGCTACTCCGAGAATCGCTGGCTCGTCCGGCGGTCGCCCCGTGTAGGTGCTGTGATAGATCGCATCGCGACGCTTGGTAATGCGCTCGACTGTGAACACCGGAAAGCGATCAACTTCGTTGTAATAACCGGTATGGTCGCCATAGGGCCCTTCATCAGCCATCTCGCCGGGCTGGATGTAGCCTTCAAGCACGATCTCGGCGCCCGCCGGCACCTGCAAATCGCTACCACGGCATTTCACCAGCTCGGTGCGACTGCCGCGCAGCAGGCCGGCAAAGGCGTATTCGGACAGCGAGTCGGGCACCGGGGTGACCGCGCCGAGTATGGTAGCCGGATCCGCGCCGAGCGCCACCGCAACCGGATAGGGACGGTCGGGATATTTTTCGCACCACTCGCGGAAATCCAGCGCGCCGCCGCGATGACTGAGCCAGCGCATGATGACCTTGTTGCGCCCAATCACCTGCTGGCGATAGATACCGAGATTCTGCCGGTCCTTGTTCGGCCCCTTAGTGATGGTCAGACCCCAGGTAATCAGCGGCGCGGCGTCACCCGGCCAGCAAGTCTGCACCGGCAGCTGCGATAGATCGACATCCTCGCCTTCGACCACCACCTCCTGGCAGGGTGCGTCCTTGAGCACTTTGGGCGCCATGCTGATGACCTTCTTGTAGATCGGCAGCTTGCTCCAGGCGTCTTTGAGTCCTTTCGGCGGCTCTGGCTCCTTGAGGAAAGCCAGCAGTTTGCCGATCTCACGCAGCTCCGAAACCTCATCGGCACCCATCCCCAACGCTACACGCTTAGGCGTGCCAAACAGGTTGCCGAGTACCGGCATGTCAAAGCCGGTCGGATTTTCGAAGAGCAGCGCCGGGCCCTGCTTGCGCAGGGTGCGGTCGCAGATTTCGGTCATCTCCAAAACAGGGGACACAGCGGTAGAAACGCGCTTGAGTTCGCCGCGCTGCTCGAGGACGCGAATGAAATCGCGAAGATCGGAGTATTTCATCAGGCTTCTCGATAAAAGCGCCGAAGGCCGGAGGCCGGACGAAAAGCCAAGTCTCGTCCTGCTTCCAGCCTTCAGCCCCAGGCGGCTCGCCGCCTGTCGATCACTTACGCTTCATGGACATGAAGAATTCGTCGTTGGTCTTGGTGTCCTTGAGCTTGTCGAGCAGGAACTCGATGGCAGCGCTTTCATCCATCGGGTGTAGCAGCTTGCGCAGAATCCAGATGCGCTGCAGCTCTTCTTCGCTGGTCAACAACTCTTCGCGGCGAGTACCCGACCGGTTGATGTTGATCGCAGGGAACACGCGCTTCTCGGCGATACGACGATCGAGCTGCAGCTCGAGGTTGCCGGTGCCCTTGAATTCCTCGTAGATCACCTCGTCCATCTTCGAGCCGGTTTCGACCAACGCCGTTGCGAGAATGGTCAGGCTACCGCCCTCCTCGATGTTCCGCGCGGCACCGAAGAAGCGCTTGGGCTTCTCCAGGGCGTGTGCGTCGACACCACCGGTGAGCACCTTGCCGGAGCTAGGAATCACGGTGTTATAGGCTCGCGCCAGACGGGTGATGGAATCCAGCAGGATGACCACATCCTTCTTGTGCTCGACCAGGCGCTTGGCCTTTTCGATCACCATTTCGGCAACCTGCACGTGACGGGTTGGCGGTTCGTCGAAGGTGGAGGCAACCACTTCGCCGCGCACGGTGCGCTGCATTTCGGTCACTTCTTCCGGACGCTCGTCGATCAGCAGAACGATCAGGTGGCACTCGGGATTGTTGCGGGTAATGTTGCTGGCGATGTTCTGCAACATGATGGTCTTGCCCGCTTTCGGCGGGGCCACGATGAGGCCGCGCTGCCCCTTGCCGATCGGCGCGCAAAGATCGATCACCCGGCCGGTCAGGTCTTCGGTGGAGCCGTTACCGGCTTCCATGGTCAGGCGCTTATTGGCGAACAACGGTGTCAGGTTCTCGAACAGAATCTTGTTCTTGGCGTTTTCCGGGCGATCGAAGTTAATCGTGTCGACCTTGAGCAGGGCGAAATAGCGTTCGCCTTCCTTCGGCGGACGGATCTTGCCAACGATCGTGTCGCCGGTACGCAGATTGAAGCGACGAATCTGGCTCGGCGAGACATAGATGTCATCGGGGCCGGCGAGATAGGAAGAATCCGCGGAGCGCAGGAAGCCGAAGCCATCCTGGAGAATCTCCAGCACGCCATCACCGGAGATTTCCTCGCCGCTTTTCGCGTGTTTCTTCAGCAGGGAGAAGATCACATCCTGCTTGCGCGAACGGGCCATGTTGTCGATGCCCATCTGTTCGGCCATTTCCAGCAGTTCGGTGATGGGCTTTTGCTTAAGTTCGGTCAGATTCATAGAGAGAGATCAGGAAGGATGAAGAAAGCGATTAGCTTTAGAAGCCGCGCAGCAAGAGACGAACAGGTCGTTGTGCTTTATGAGGCTGAAGTGCGTCGGCGACGGCATGCAGGGGGGCGACGAAAGAGGCGTCGCAAGGCCGAATTTAGCACCACGCAGGCGAAGCGTCCACCCTGCTATTAGAAAAAAGCCCCCGCTTTTGCGAGGGCTTTGGAAAGCAGAGCTGTTTCACTCAGATGTTGCTGTCGAGAAACGCCGCCAGCTGCGACTTCGACAAAGCGCCAACCTTGGTGGCTTCGACGTTGCCGTTCTTGAACAGCATCAGGGTCGGGATACCGCGCACGCCATACTTCGGCGGGGTTTCCTGGTTTTCGTCGATGTTCAGCTTGCAGACCTTGAGCCTGCCCTCGTAGTCCTTGGCAATCTCGTCGAGTACCGGAGCGATCATCTTGCACGGACCACACCACTCGGCCCAGTAATCGACCAGAACAGGACCGTCCGCTTGGAGCACATCCTGCTCGAAGCTGCTGTCGCTGACATTGTTGATGTACTCGCTCATGGAATTTCTCCAGGGTCAAAACCGAAAGTGACGCCATCATAGCCCGGCTTGATGCGGACCGAAAGTCGCAGCCCGTCGCTCGGGCAATTGGCGCATCGCCGCGAACCGGGGTATTTGCGTCAGATGCAAGATGGCGCTGCTGGGTGCTGCGCATTGGCGGATACCGACGATCATGTCAGGATGTCGGCGTTTTGCACAGAGACTGCCCCATGCGCCCACCAGCCGCCGAACCTTCTCCAATGATCGCCGCCCTCGATCTCGGATCGAACAGCTTTCACATGGTGCTAGCCCGCACCAGCAACGGCGAGATGCGTATCATCGAGCGGCTCGGCGAGAAGGTTCAGCTGGCTGCGGGCATAGATGAGAACCGCATGCTTGACGAGCAAGCCATGCAGCGGGGCCTCGACTGTCTGCGCCGCTTCGCCCAACTGGTCAATCATCTGCCCCAGGGTACGGTGCGCGTGGTAGGCACTAACGCCCTGCGGGAAGCCCGCAATCGCGCGCAGTTCATTCGCCAGGCCGAGACGATCATCAACCATCAAGTCGAGGTGATCTCCGGTCGCGAGGAAGCGCGACTGATCTACCTTGGCGTATCGCATACCTTCCCCGCGGCCCCCGGCAAACGGCTGGTCGTCGATATCGGTGGCGGCAGCAGTGAATTCATCATTGGTCAGGGCTTCGATTCGCTGCTACGCGAAAGCCTGCAAATGGGCTGCGTAAGCTTCACCCAGCGGTTCTTTCGCGATGGCAAAATCACCCCTGCGCGCTATGCCCAGGCCTACACGGCGGCGCGACTGGAGCTGATGAGCATCGAACACGGCCTGCGCCGACTCGGCTGGCAGGATGCGGTCGGCGCGTCCGGAACCATCCGCGCCGTCGGGCTGGCGATCAAGGGCGCCGGCCTGAGCAATGGCGAAGTCACCAGTGACGGGCTCGGCTGGCTCAAGCGCAAGCTGTTCAAACTGGGCGACGTGGAAAAGCTCGACATGGATGGCATCAAGCCCGATCGCAAGGGCATTTTCCCTGCCGGCCTGGCGATTCTCGAGGCGATTTTCGATGCATTGGAACTCACCAGCATGGCCCACTCCGAAGGCGCACTACGCGAAGGTGTGCTCTACGATCTCATCGGCCGGCATCATCAGGAAGACATCCGCGATCGCACCCTGAGCTTTCTCATGGAGCGTTACCACGTTGATGCCGAACAAGCGGCGCGGGTCGAAAGCAAAGCGCTGGAGGCCTTCGATCAGGTGTCGGCCGACTGGAGCCTGGGCGAAGACTGGCAGCGCGAACTGCTTGGTTGGGCGGCGCGTGTCCACGAAGTCGGCCTGGACATCGCGCATTATCATTATCACAAGCACGGCGCCTACCTGATCGAGCATTCCGACCTTCCCGGATTTTCGCGTCAGGATCAACAGATGCTGGCCCTGCTGGTTCGCGGCCATCGTCGCAACATACCGAAGCAGAAGTTCGAGGAGCTGAGCGAGGATGGCATCAAGCTGACCCGCCTGTGCGTGCTGCTGCGCTTCGCCATTCTTTTCCATCACATTCGCGGGCCGCAGCAGGCGCCGGCATGCCAGCTCAAGGCAGACGACAACAGCCTCGACGTGGCCTTTCCGGACGGCTGGTTGGAAAATAATCCGCTTACCCAGGCCGACTTCGCTCAGGAAGCTGACTGGCTCAAGCGCATCGACTTCAACTTGACGGTGCGCTGATTGCCCATCAACGCCAAGCCCCGTCAGCTTCGACCACGAGCCGTTACCGGATCAGCGAGCGATCGGGCTACCGAGGCGCTCTAGCAGAATGTTTTGCACATTACGCGGGTTCTGATTGCCGCTCGGGCTATTGCGCAGATAAGAGCCGTCAGATTGCAGCGTCCAGCTCTGAGTGTTGTCCGTGAGGAAGCCTTCGACCTCCTTCTTCACGCGTGTGACCAGCTTCTTGCCCTCAACGGGGAAACAGGTCTCGACGCGACGATCCAGATTGCGCTCCATCCAGTCGGCACTGGACAGGTAAAGCTTCTCGTCGCCGCCATTGAGAAAGTAGAAGACCCGGCTGTGCTCAAGGAAGCGACCGATGATCGAGCGCACCTGAATATTGTGCGAAACCCCGACGATTCCCGGGCGCAGACAGCACATGCCGCGCACGATCAAATCCACGCGCACCCCGGTCTGGCTGGCCTTGTACAACGCGCGGATCATCTTCGGGTCGGTCAGCGAGTTGACCTTGAGGATGATATGCGCTGGCTTGCCTTCGCTGGCGTGCTGGGTTTCTTGGGTAATCATGTCGAGCAACGATTTCTTCAGCGTGAACGGCGCGTGCAGAAGTTTCTTCATGCGCATCGTCTTGCCCATGCCGATCAACTGACTGAACAGCTTGGACACGTCTTCGCAAAGCGCATCATCCGACGTTAGTAGGCTGTAGTCGGTATACAGCCGGGCATTGCCGGCGTGGTAGTTGCCGGTGCCGAGATGAGCGTAGCGCCGCAATTCGCCGTTTTCACGGCGCAAAATCAGCATCATTTTGGCGTGCGTCTTGTAGCCGACTACGCCGTAGATCACCACGGCACCGGCCTGCTGCAGTCGACTCGCCAGTTGCAGGTTGGATTCTTCATCGAAACGCGCCCGCAGCTCGATCACTGCGGTGACCTCCTTGCCGTTGCGCGCCGCTTCTACCAGCGCGTCGACGATTTCCGAATTGGCGCCGGAGCGGTACAGCGTCTGTTTGACCGCCAGCACACAAGGGTCCTTGGCAGCCTCACGCAAGAGGTCGACCACCGGCGTGAACGACTCGTAGGGATGCAGCAGCAAGATGTCCTGCTTGCCGACGACGCTAAAGATGTTCTCGCTGTTCTGTAACAACTTGGGGATTGCGGGCGTAAACGGCGTGTATTGCAGCTCCGGATGACTATCCAATCCGGTAATACCGAACAGCCGGGTCAGATTGACCGGCCCGTTGACGCGATAGAGCTCGCTCTCGCTCAGACTGAACTGTTTGAGCAGAAAGTCCGAGAGGTGATTCGGGCACGTGTCGACCACCTCCAGCCGCACCGCATCGCCGTAACGACGGGAAATCAGCTCGCCACGCAGCGCGCGCGCCAGATCCTCGACGTCTTCGGTATCCACCGACAGATCGGCGTTGCGCGTCAGGCGAAACTGATAGCAGCCCTTGACCTTCATGCCGTGGAACAGATCGTCCGCGTGTGCATGGATCATCGATGACAGGAACACGTAGTTGGCACCCGTCCCCCCGACCTCTTCGGGTACGCGGATCACTCGCGGCAGCAGCCGGGGCGCCGGAATGATCGCCAGCCCAGAATCGCGGCCGAACGCATCAATGCCTTCCAGCTCGACGATGAAGTTGAGGCTCTTGTTTACCAGCAAGGGGAACGGATGGGTCGGATCCAGACCGATGGGGGTGATGATCGGCGCGATCTCGTCGCGGAAATAACGACGCACCCAGGTCTTGATCTTGGCCGTCCAGTGTCGACGGCGAATGAAGCGCACCTGATGCTTGGCCAACTCGGGTAGCAACACTTCGTTGAGGATCGAATATTGCCGGCTGACCTGCTCATGGACCAGCTCGGAAATCCGCGCCAACGCCTGGTGGGGCTGCATCCCATCGGCGCCCGCCTGTTCGCGGGCGAAGGTGACTTGCTTCTTCAGCCCGGCGACGCGGATCTCGAAGAACTCATCGAGGTTGCTGGAAAAGATCAGCAGGAACTTCAGCCGTTCCAGCAGCGGGTAGGACTCATCCAGTGCCTGCTCCAGCACGCGGATATTGAATTGCAGCTGCGACAGCTCACGATGGATATAGAGGCTGTTGTCGTCCAGGTTCGGCACCGGTTGCACCGGCGCCGCGGCTGGTGCCTCCTCTACCCTCTCCACCTCGGGTAGCAATTCCTGAGGTGGTTGCGCCTCGCTGGCGGACAGCTGCAATTCGCTTTCGCTGAGTCCCTGGTTGGTCATCTATCTGCCTCGGAAGGGCTTATTGCCCCTGCTTTAATTGTTGTGCCGCCTGCTTGGCGAAGTAGGTCAGGATGCCATCTGCGCCAGCGCGTTTGAACGCCGTCAACGATTCGAGAATCACCGCATCGCTCAACCAGCCGTTCTGGATGGCAGCCATATGCATCGCATACTCACCACTGACCTGATAGACGAACGTCGGCACGCGAAAGGCATCTTTTACCCGCCAGAGAATATCCAGATAAGGCATGCCGGGCTTGACCATGACCATGTCGGCGCCTTCGGCGAGATCGGCACCCACCTCGTGCAGCGCCTCGTCACTGTTGGCTGGATCCATCTGATAAGTGTTTTTGCTGCCTTTACCCAGGTTCGCGGCCGAGCCCACAGCGTCGCGGAAGGGGCCGTAGTAGGCGCTGGCATACTTGGCCGAGTACGCCATGATGCGCACGTTGTGGTGATCAGCGACTTCGAGCGCCTCACGAATCGCCTGGATGCGCCCGTCCATCATGTCTGACGGCGCCAAAACCTGAGCCCCTGCTTCCGCGTGGGACAGCGCCTGACGGACCAGCGCATCGACGGTCACGTCGTTCTGCACGTAGCCTTGCTCATCGAGAATGCCATCCTGGCCATGCGTCGTGAACGGATCCAGCGCGACGTCCGTAATGATACCGAGCTCGGGGAAACGCTCACGCAGTGCACGGGTGGCGCGCTGAGCGATCCCGTCCGGATTCCAGGCTTCGGCGGCATCCAGAGACTTCTTCTCCAACGGAGTGACCGGGAACAGCGCCAACGCCGGAATGCCCAGCGCGACCAGCTCCTCCGCCTCCTCAAGCAGCAGATCGATGGAAAGGCGTTCGACACCCGGCATCGATGGCACCTGCTCACGGCGATTTTCGCCGTCTAGTACGAACACCGGCAGGATCAAGTCATCCACGCTCAGCAGGTTCTCCCGAACCAAGCGGCGGGAAAAATCATCACGACGGTTACGACGCAGGCGAGTGGCGGGGAACAGTCGATTGGCAGGAACGAAACTCACAGCGAACTCCTGGCCCGCAAAGCGGGCGAATATGACGTTTATAGGCCGACTTCATGACCGAATAATGACAGCGCCATGCGGCTCGGCGTGTCGAATACATTCATTGTCGCCACCCACGGCAGGCACTTCCAGTGCTTTGATCGAGCAACCGCCTTGCTGAGACCTGCCGACCAGAGCCCGCGCCGATTGAACAGCCGCGCCAATGACGCCTCCAAACCACAGATATGGACTTACCTTGAAACTCGCCAGGGATTAGCATCGACGCCATTCGCACGGCGGTCTCGTCGGGCCGCTGAATCTGACCAGGAGTATCTATGAACAAAAAAGTCGCCGTGATTCTTTCCGGCTGTGGCGTCTACGACGGCTCGGAAATCTATGAAAGTGTCATTACGCTGCTGCGCCTGGACCAGCGCGGCGCCACGGTTCAGTGTTTCGCTCCGAACATCGAACAGATGCACGTGATCAATCACCTCACCGGCGACGAAATGCCAGAAAGCCGCAACGTACTGACCGAGTCCGCACGCCTGGCTCGCGGCAACATCAAGGACCTGCGTGAGGCGAACGTCGACGAATTCGATGCGCTGATCATGCCTGGCGGCTTCGGCGCGGCAAAGAACCTCTCCGACTTCGCTACCCAGGGGGCCAGCTGCAAGATCCTGCCGGATGTACTAGCTGTCGCACAGGCCTTCGCCAAGGCTGGCAAGCCGGTCGGCATGATGTGCATCGCACCAACCATGGCGGCACAGATTTTCGGCACTGGCGTGGTCTGCACACTGGGCGATGACGACGATCCCGCCGCGGCTGCATCACGTGAAATGGGCATAGAGCATCAGGCCTGCGACGTCACTGAAATCGTCGAGGACGCGAAGCACAAGCTGGTGACGACCCCCGCTTACATGCTCGCACAGTCGATCAGCGAAGCGGCTTCAGGCATATACAAGCTGGTCGATCGGGTACTGGAACTTACCAGCAGATAATCACCTTCCTCACTTACACCCACCCGAGCGCAGGCTCGGGTTTTTCATTCCGCGCGGGCTATACGGCCAATCGTACCGGCGCTCCCGCCGTGGCACTGGTCAATCAGGTCACCTTCCGGCAGCTTTGTCCTACCTGCCAGGAACCTGTACCCATGACCAGCCACATCGACACTATCGGAGAGCAACAACAAGCCGTGCGCCAGCTCTTCGAGCGCATTCCCTTCAATGAATACCTGGGCATCGAGCTGGACGAAGTGTCCCACGAGCGAATCGTCATGCATCTACCGATGAAACAGGAGCTGGTCGGAAACTTTTTCCATGGCATCCTTCACGGCGGCGTGATCGCGTCCCTGCTCGACGTTGCCGGCGGCGCCATGGCGATGATCGGCACCTTCGAGAAGCATCAGCACCTGACGACCCAAGAGCGCGCCCTGCGGCTCTCGCGCCTCGGCACCATCGACCTGCGAATCGACTATCTGCGGCCAGGGCGAGGCAAACGTTTCAGCGCCAGCGCGACGCTGCTACGTTCCGGCAACAAAGTAGCGGTGGTTCGCTCCGAGCTGCATAACGAGGAAGGGGTTCTGGTAGCAGTGGGCACCGGCACCTATCTTTGCGGATAAGGGCTAAGGAGGCTGGAGGCTGGAGGCTGGAGGCTGGAGGCTGGAGGCTGGAGGCTGGAGGCTGGACAGCATGGGGACTGCCAGGCTGTTCGCTTCAAGCTTCAGCCGCTCTTACCGTTCAGCCTTCAAGCCTCCAGCGCCTTTATCGGCTTTATCGGCTTTTTTTAGCTGCGTGAGCAGCCTATCGAGCGCATTGGCAAAAGCCTGCCGGTCGCGTTCACCGTATGCAGCCTGACCGCCGCCTACCTGCCCCTGCTCGCGCAGATCGGTGAATAAATTGCGCACAGCCAGACGATCACCCATGTTGCGCTCGTCGAACTCACGTCCGCGCGGGTCGAGCGCGGCTACACCCTTCTTGACCAGCCGATCCGCCAGCGGCACGTCGCTGCAGATTACCAGCTCGCCGGGCTGAGCATGTTCGACCAAGTAATCGTCCGCGGCGTCCGGGCCGCTCGGCACTACGATCAGGCGTACACAGGCGAAGGCCGGCTTGATCTGGCTTTGCCCAGCCACCAGCAGCACCTCGAACTTGCGCTTGAGGGCAAATTTGATCACTTGCTCCTTCGCCGCCTTTGGGCAGGCGTCAGCATCAATCCACACGCGCAACGACTCGGTTTTCGTCACACCACAGCCCGCCGCACCGTAGCCAGCAATGCAGCCGCGCCGGCGAACATTACCGCGAAGCTGCGATTGACCAGCCGTTGCTGGCGTGGCGTGTGCAGCAATCGCAATACCTTGGCGGCCAGGCCGGTATAACCGGCCATGACAATCAGATCGACCACCACCATGGTTGCGCCCATTTGCAGATACTGCAGCACGAGGTCGCGCTGCGGATCGAGAAATTGCGGCAGCACCGCGAGGATAAAGACGATGGCCTTGGGGTTGCTGGCGTTAACCAAAAAGCCCCTTAATACCAACGTCAGCGGCCTTCCGATCGGTCGCGGCGCGGAACTGTCATCGAGCATTTCTGGCAATGCCTGCCATTGCTTCAGTGCAAGCCATAAGAGATAGGCGACGCCGAACCACTTGATCAGACTGAAGGCCAGCGACGAGGTCGCCAGTACGGCGCCAACCCCCGCCGCTACTACCGCGATCTGCAGCGCCAACGCCAGCTGCAGACCGATGGCGTTCCAGTAACCGCGCCAGAATCCGTACTGCAGACCACAGGACATCGAGGCGATCGCCCCCGCGCCCGGCGACAGGCTGATGACCCAACACGCGACAAAGAACGCAAGCCAGGTTTCGAGCGTCATGATTGTTCCTCAAAACGACTGCGCCGAAGCGCAGTCAGTCATTCAGGTTAGTCCGGCATATCCTTGCCGAGCTTCACCGGCTCTTTCAGCTTGCGGTTCATCGCCTTGCGCATACGGATGTTGAGTGCTTCAACGCCCAGCGAGAAAGCCATGGCGAAGTACACGTAACCCTTGGGCACATGCGCACCGAAAGCCTCGGCAACCAACAGGGTTCCCACCACGATGAGGAACGACAGCGCGAGAATCTTCAGCGTCGGATGCTTTTCGATGAAATTGCTGATGGTGCCGGCCGCCAGCATCATCACACCAACCGCGATGACGATTGCCGCGATCATCACTTGCACGTTATCTACCAGGCCCACCGCAGTGATTACCGAGTCCAGCGAGAAGACGATATCGATCACCGCGATTTGCAGGATGATGCCAACGAAGCCGGCCTTGACCGCGCCGCCAGTGCTGCCGTCGTGAGCCTCTTCGCCTTCGACGCTGTGCCAGATTTCCATCGTGCTTTTGAACAGCAGGAACAAACCGCCGAAGAACAGGATCAGGTCCCGACCGGACACGCCATGCTCGAACACCGTGAACAGGTCGTTGGTCAGGCGCATTACCCAGGCGATCGACAACAACAGCAGGATCCGCGTCCCCATCGCCAACGCCAGCCCAAAGAAACGCGCCTTGGGCTGCTGCTCCTTCGGCAAACGTCCGACCAGAATGGAAATGAAGATAATGTTGTCGATGCCGAGGACGATTTCCAGGGCGGTCAGGGTCAGAAATGCGACCCAGATTTCCGGGCTGCTAAGCCATTCCATGAATGTTACTCGTGTGTGTTGTGATTGAGAGTCTGTATGTCGGTCCCGCGCCAACGGCGCACGACTTTCTGGAAGAACAAGCTGTTGGGCACTTGGACAATTGCATCAGTTCCGCTTTCGGAAGCCTCTTCAAGCGTGGTGTAAAGCAGGTTGATATCAATGACGCGCCCCTTGACGATGGGCTTATCGAGGCTTTCGACCAGCTCCACCACGTCGCCAAGACGGAAGGGCCCCACGGTCATGATCAACACCGCGCAGAGTAGGTTGGAGAGCACGCTCCAAATTGCGAAGAAGGCAATCGCCGCCACTGCCACGAACCCGGAGAAGGCGGTCCAAAGCACCGTTGCGGACACCCCGAAGCGTTCCAGCACCATGATCATTGCGCCGCCAATGATGAACCAGCGAATACCACCACGCAGCGGCAGAAGCAATTCAGGCGGAAGCGGATAACGACTGCCGAGCCTCGTCAGTCCGCGTACCACCAGGCGCTGCAAAATATAGGCGACCAGCAGGATCAGCAGCACCTGCAATCCGAGCAGTAACTGGTCACGCCATTCTTGGGAAAGAAGCACAATCTGATCGTTCATGCGCTGGCCTCGAGCTGATTCTGCAGCGCTTCGAGTGCCTCCAGCGCTCCGAGCCAGGCCTCTTCCAGTTCGCTCTCGCGCACCTTCAGCTCCGCCTGCTTGGCGAGCAGCTCGCGTAATTCGTCCTTGCGCGCCGCCTCGTAGATCGCAGAATCGCCGAGGCGCTCTTCGAGCACAGCCAGCTTGTCGTGGACGCCGGCCAGGTCTTTTTCGAGCTTGTCCGCCTGCCGCTTAAGCGGCGCCAGCTGCTGGCGTAACGCTGCTGCGGCCTGACGCAAGGCGCGCTTGTCAGTCTTGTCACCGGCAGGCTCGGCGGCGCTCACCGGCTGCTGGCGGGCCCGGTAATCCACCAACCACCGGGCATAGTCTTCAAGATCACCGTCAAACGCAGCGATTCGCCCTTCAGCTACCAGCAGAAACTCATCGGTGGTGCTCTTGAGCAGATGGCGGTCGTGCGACACCACCAGTACCGCGCCCTCGAAATCCTGCAGTGCCAGCGTCAATGCCAGACGCATTTCCAGATCCAGGTGGTTGGTCGGCTCGTCGAGCAGCAGCAGGTTGGGTTTACCCCAGGCAATCAGTGCCAGCGCCAGCCGAGCCTTCTCGCCACCGGAAAAGTTGAGTACCGGTTCATCGCAGCGATTGCCGCGAAAATCGAAACCACCCAGGAAGTCGCGTAATACCTGCTCCCGCTCGCCCGGCGCGATGCGCTGCAAGTGCAGCAGTGGGCTGGCGTTGGGGTCCAGCGCGTCGAGCTGATGCTGGGCGAAATAGCCGATTACCAGATTCTCGCCGCGTTGCAGGCGGCCGCTTAATGGCTGCAACTCGTTTGCCAGCGTCTTGATCAGCGTGGATTTGCCCGCGCCATTGGGACCAAGCAGGCCGATCCGTGCGCCGGGTACCAGTTGCAGTTTGACTTTGTCCAACACCAGCTTGTCGCCGTAGCCGAGGCGCCCTTCAGCCAGATCCAGCAGCGGGCTAGATACCCTGTCCGCTTCACGGAAGACGAAGTCGAACGGCGAATCGATATGCGCTGGCGCCAACTCCTCGAGCCTTTCCAGCGCCTTGATTCGGCTCTGTGCCTGGCGTGCCTTGCTCGCCTTGGCCTTGAAGCGCCGGATGAAGTCCTCCATGTGCTCGCGCTGCGCCTGTTGCTTCTCGAACGCCTGTTGTTGCTGCGCCAGCCGCTCGGCACGCGCCCGCTCGAAGGCAGAATAGCCGCCCCGATAAAGGGTCAGCTTGCGCTGCTCGACGTGCACGACGTTGCCCACGACCTCGTCGAGGAAGTCACGGTCGTGCGAAATCAGCATCAACGTACCGGGATAGCCCTTGAGCCAGGCTTCAAGCCAGAGAATCGCATCCAGATCGAGGTGGTTGGTGGGCTCGTCGAGCAGCAGCAAATCGGAGGGGCACATCAGCGCCTGGGCCAGATTCAGGCGCATCCGCCAGCCACCGGAAAAGCTGCTGACGGGAAGGTCCATCTGCTCGTTGGCAAACCCCAGTCCGGCGAGCAGCTTGCGCGCTCGCGCATCGGCGGTGTAACCGTCTGCGTTGTCCAGTTCGGTATGCAGGCGCGCCAGCGCCGTGCCGTCATGGGCAGCCTCGGCGGCGGCCAGCGCCGCCTGGACGCGACGCAACTCGGTATCGCCGTCGAGCACATAGTCCACGGCCAGGCGATCAAGCGTATCGACCTCCTGACGCATATGGGCGATACGCCAATCCGGCGGCAGGTGACAATCGCCGCCGTCGGGGACGAATTCTCCGCGTAGCAAAGCAAACAGGCTGGATTTGCCGGCGCCATTGGCACCAACCAGCCCGACTTTCTGGCCGGGGTGAAGGGTCAGTTCGGCGCCTTCGAGCAAACGCTGCGGGCCGCGCTGTAGAGTCAGGTTCTGAAGTCGGATCATAATGGCGGCGGAGTTTATCAGGTCGCCTGGAAATCCATCCGATGCCCCACGAAAAAAAGCCGTTACCGATCATGAGCGATGACCTATGGAATTTCGCCGTTGCCTGCTACGCCAAACCTGGCGTGGAAACCGCCTGTCTCGAACTGCAGGCGGCCGGCGCCGATGTTTGCCTGATGTTGACCGGCGCCTGGCTGGATTGCAGCGGCATCGCCCCTGACGAAGTGCGACTGGCGCAGCTGAAAGAAGTCAGCGATGACTGGCGGATCCAGGTGGTCGCACCATTGCGCAGCCTTCGCCAAGCCTGGCGCGAACAGGCCGCAAACGATGAAGAACTGGCTGCTCTACGCGAGCGGGTGAAAAAGCTGGAGCTGAACGCCGAGCACATCCAATTCCAGCGCTTGCAACATGCAGCGCGGCATTGGACAGCGGATAACAGAACAGTTGATTGGCTGGAGCGGCTCGGCGCCGATCTCAGCGGCGAACGGCATGCATCGCTGGAGACACTGCGCCGCGCGGCAGCTCAGCTCGCGCTGGGCGACGATTGATTTGCAGCTTCGTTCGTGGCTGCGGCCGGCTTGCGCGGAGCTGCGGGCTTACGCGCTGCGGGCTTCTTCGCGACGGGCTTGGCGGTTGTCGACGCGGCCTGTGCCGCTGGAGTTCGCTTACTGCCACTTCCGACTGGACGAGAAGCGCCCGTAGCCGGAGCGCTGCGAGCGGATGGCTTGGCCGGTGTCTGCGATGTCACTATTTTCGCAGCGGCGGGTTTAGCGCGGCTGACGGAGGGACGAGAGGAGGAGGTCGAAACCTTGGCAGAGGCCGCTTTGGCAGTGGGCTTGGCCGGAGTGGCTTTGGCGGAGGGCTCGGTGATGCTAGCGGATGCCTTGCTCGGAGCCTTGGCAGCAGGAGACGGGGCTTGCTTGCCACGTGACGCCAGGGCTAGTGCCGCGGCCTTTTCAACCTGAATAACGCCTTGGGCGAGATTCAGGCTTTGTTCCGCATCGCGCTTCAGTTCAGACAGATAGTTCAGCGTTTCACTCTGCCGCGACTGTAGCAAAGCGAGCATGGCTTCGAGTTCGACGAGCCTGGCGCCGGACTTGGTCTTTGCCTTCGCTTTTCCAGCATCGTCGAGTTTGGCGCGGGCCTTGGTGAGTTTTTCCTGTGTCTTTGCACGCTGCTTCTCGAGCTTGGCGAGCAGGGTTTCCGTGTCCTTCTGCGCCTCGCTGCAAGCTTTTTCCAAATGCACCACCAAGCTGTTCGACAACTGCTGCAGCAAATCCAACGGCGTGGTTACAGAATTTTTCTTCGCAGGCATGAAGGCGCCTCCTGGCAGGATGGGTGCAGCAATACTGGACGGACTGCAGCAGTCGGCCAACAGCCCCGCCAAAGCTGTACGCCGCGCACGGTGCCTAACTGAGCCCGACCAAGCTATGCGGTGGCGGCGGCCTGCTTATGTGCCGTGTGCAGCACCTCGATCAGGCAGTCTTCGAGCTCGAAACGCTCATGCAGCAGCCGTCCAAGGCAATTCAACTCATCCGGCAGGCCAGGACTGTCGAGGCAGTCACCCTTATCGCAACGATCATTGAAGGCCACCGCAACCTCGGTAATCGCTTCAATGCGTGGATATATCTGATGAGCCAAGTCGAGGCCGCGCTTGTCGCCGAATGCCTCAGCTTCGTTAAGCAGTTGCTCGTATATTTCAAAATGTCCGGCCGACACGTAGTCGAGCAGAATTTCGCAAAATTTCTGCAAGACGGAGCGGCTCGCGGTAGCGTCGCCCACGTGCAGCCCATCGAATGCGTTGATCAGTGCGTGGCGCTCTTGGAGCCAACGGTCGATCAGCAAGTGCACACCTCCCCAGCGTTCCTGGGCGTTCCGACAGCTCTCGAGCATGATGACCTCACTTCCCTAATCAATGATGCTTGTTGCGCCTTCCAAGACGATATTTTGTCTGGGGATAACGGCCTTGGGTGAGTGACAGCGAAATTGACAGAAAACCGACACTGCCCAAGCAGACTATGCTGCGACGATCGAAGCATCAAGCAGCGCGGACGAATTCTCCGGCAAAAATCGTGACGAATCGCTTCGCTCTGCGATCATTGACCACCAAGCGCAGCGATCATTCGCCCACCCCGACAAAAAGCCTCAATCGCGCCGCAGCAGTTGCCAGAGACAGAACAGCGCCATACCGATAAAGGCCAACAGAGTCCACTCGGGAATGCTCAGGCCCAGCAATGTCCAGCTGACTTCGGCGCACTCGGCCGTACCGTGAAGCACCAGCCGGGCAATCTCTTGGAACGGCAATGCATCCATCATGTATTCGAGACTGGGCAGGCAGCTCGGCAACTGATCGGCCGGCATGTTCTGCAGCCATATCTGGCGTATGGCTGTGGCACCACCGGCGAGCGCGGATAACAGCGCCAGGATCGAATAAACGCGGCGGCCGGTGGTGCGCGGACCATGAACCGTAGCGACCAGGCAAACCAAGCCGAAAGCGATCACGCAGATGCGCTGAACGATGCACAGAGGGCATGGCGCCAGGCCGACCACATGCTCCAGATAGAGTGCAGCGATCATCATCAGCACGCTGCCGATGAAAGCCAGAAAAAATAGCGAACGTGGGCTGGCCAGGTTCATGGTGACTCCGCAGACAGGGAAAAGCTCGCTACGGTAGTGCTGCACGCGACGAGCTGCAAGCGCTATGCAAGACTCGGCGCGGCGGCGCGAGATGACCGTCACGCGCGGTGCCAGTCGTCAGCTGCCGTTGATGACTGGCAATCGGCTACCGCCGGATCGATCAAGGAGCCCGAGCCCTTCCTGAAAGAGACGATTGCTGCGCTCACTATCACCCAGCTGTGCCAGCAGGCGCGCGAGCTCGGCGCAGGTTTCCGCACGGTGTTCGAAGCGCAGGCTGGCTTCCAGATAGTCGCGTGCCTTGCCCCATAGTTCATTGCGCAAGCTCAGACGCCCAAGCGCGAGCAGCAGCTCGGCATTTTCCGGGTGGCCTTTCAACCAGGCCTCCGCATGTGCCAGCTGGCGCGACGGCTCGCGTCCGCGCACCCGCCCATAACGCTCGACCAGACGATCATCGAACTGACGCTTGAGCGCGGCATAGAGAACCTCTTCTGCTTTCTCTTCCGCACCCAGCCGGCTCAGACCGTCAGCATAGGCACGCACCACCAGCGGTTCGCTGCGTAGCGCATTAGGCACGGTCTGCCAGCGCTGGTTGAGTGCTTGCTGGGCATCGCCCTCAGCACCGCCCTGAGCTTGCCCGGCTTGCTCCAGGGCGGCTGTCCAGGTCAGCAGCTCCAGTTCGCTCAGGCGAGCAGGTGGCAACACGCGATGCTTATGTAGTTCCGGCAGCAAACGGCACAGCGCGGGCCAGTCCTGCAGCTGAACATAGAGCTGCTGCAGCAGCGTCAGGACGTATGGGTGGCGCGGATGGTCAGTGTGCAGCGTATTCAGCGACTCACGAGCTTCGCCGTATTGGCCGCGTGCGATCTGCAGCTGGGCCTGGTTCAACCCAATCGCAAGCGTGGCGTGCGGTTCGCGCTCCCTCGCTTTTTGCAGCAGCTCGTCACTCTGCTCGTACTCACCCAACTCGCTGGCTGCACGGGCAGCGCCAAGGTAATGCACCAGGGGATGATGATCGTGCTCGGCGGCGGTACGCAGATGGCCGAGCGCGTGGCTCCACTGGCCTTCGGCCAATTCCCGCAGGCCTGCCTGCGAGGCCTTGGCAACGCGCCGTGCGCGATGGCGTCGCGACCAGGGATTGGCCAGGGTGCCTGAGGTGTAAAGCAATCCCAGCACCCAGTGTGCCACCAGCGCCAGCAGCCAAAGGCAGGCAATCAGCCCGAGAAACACCCAGAAGCTCGACTCGTACCGAAAGCGGTCGTAGCTGATCAGGACATAGCCGGAATCTTGGAAAATGGCCCAGCCGAGAAAGCCGACAATGGCGAGCAGGACGACAAATATGATGGCCAGTCGCTTCATGTGCGCTGTCCCTCCTCGCCTGCCTGCTCGGCCTCAGGTGCCTGTTCAGCCTCATCAGCGGACTGCTCGCTTGCGCCTTCTTCAGAAGATTCGGCGCTCTCGGCAGATTCGCGCTGCTGCACATAGGCCTGCATGGCCTTCAGTGCGGGCGATAAGTCCGGCAGAGTGACCGATACCTGTCGTTTTGCGAGCGCCTCGATGCGATCGCGCAAGCCGCGGCTCTGGCCATTTTCTTCGCTGAAGTGATCTTCGATCAGCCGAGCGGCTTGGTTCAATGATTGTCGATATATTTCCTCGTTGCCATTGAGCACCGCCCACTGCGCCTGCTCGATGGCCAGCGAAAGGGCCAGCCGCACCTGCGCCAGGCTCTGGCCGGCAAGCAGCGGTTTGACATCGGTACCGGCGTTGAAATCGATCCGTACGTAGCGCGTCAGCTCGTTAAGCCAACGCTGCCAGCGGCTTTCGCCCTGCGTCTCGGGCTGGCTCTGGCCGTTCTCGAACGCAGGGGTCAGGCCGCTAAGCTGATTGGCTTGACCGCGTAGCGCGCCCAATTGCAGGAACAGGCCGGTACGGTCCAGCTCTGGCAAGCTGCGCAATGCCTCGAGCCCTTCCAGTAATTTCTGCCGTGTACCGTACGCGCCCGGATCGTCCTGCTTGCGTAAGATCAGGTCCGCTTCCGCAATCAGCGATTCGGCGCTGTTCACGTCCTGCATGGCCGACAGCCGCAACATGGCCATGCGCAACAGGTGCTCGGCTTCAGCGAGTCGCCACTGCTCGCGGCTGGCTCCGAGCACCTGCTCTACCCGCCCGGAAAGCCGCTGCTGGTCGCTTTGCAGTTCCGAAAGCAGGCGCCGCCGATCTTCCAGCTGTTCTGCCGAAGGCAGCTGTTCCAGCC
This sequence comes from Stutzerimonas sp., assembly GCF_982611455.1. Classification (NCBI taxonomy): domain Bacteria; kingdom Pseudomonadati; phylum Pseudomonadota; class Gammaproteobacteria; order Pseudomonadales; family Pseudomonadaceae; genus Stutzerimonas; species Stutzerimonas sp. Next base: position 141,800 of record NZ_CEXBBO010000001.1, on the reverse strand, counting down.
GTCCCAGGCGGCTAGCCAGTTGCTGACTGCGTTCGCCCAATTGGCGTGCCTGATCGCGTGTGGCTTGCGCCGCTTCGAGCTGCTGCTGTTCCTGCGTGCTCAGTTGCTGAGTCTGCCAGACGCTGTAGCCGCCAGCAGCCAGACCGGCAAGACCGATCAACAGCGCAAGGCCGGCCAATCCGCGGCCACCGCTATCGAGCTTCTGCGTGCTACTTGCCGGTTTCTTCGGCGGGGTGTCTTTAGTGGGAATGACGGGATCGTTGCCCGTGGGTTGCTGCGTTGCCTTATCGGGATCTACTTCGCTCACGTTTCCATCCTTTGCATCAGAAAGCGGGTTCGGGATTTTCCCGTAACGCCGCCAGCAAAGCCGCGGTTCCGGCACCACGGCAGTCCACTATTCTTTTGGCGCCCAACGTCACGGCCATCTCGGCCACACGCGGGCTCGGTACGAACAAGGGTAGTTCACACAGCAGGGACCAGTCGGAGCCAGCCAGCTCGCGCAACGACTCTAAACCCTGCCCACTGCTGACCATCACCGCATTCAGCCGTTCAGAACGGAGGGTTTCGAACAGTATTCCGGGCGGGTAATCGGGAAGAAAGCGTCGATACAGCTCGAGGCTATCGACCTGAACGCCACGGCTACGAAGTGTCTCGGCGATATGCTCGCGACCGCCTTCGCCGCGCAGGATCAGCACCTTTGGATCCGCTACGCCGAGCGCTTGGGCTAGACGCGGCAGGGCGAGCAACGCCTCGCTATCATCGCCGCTGGCAGGCCAGCTGACATCCAGACCGAAGGCTTCCAGTATCTTTCCGGTCGCAGCTCCGACGCTGAACCAGACTTGGCCGAACGGTGGCTGCGGCCCATAGCGATCAAGCAGCTCCAGCCCCAGCCTTGCAGCCGGTTTGCTGACCGCCACGACAGCACAGTAACGATCCAACTCAAGCATCGTCGCGCGCTGCGTGTCTGTCTCGGGCAGGGGCTCTATGGCGAGCAACGGCAGGCTACTGCTATGGACACCCGCCTCGGACAGCGCCGCAGCCAGGGCGACGCAGTCTTCAGCGGGACGCGTTAGCAGCAGACGCCAGCCGCTCACGCCTTGCCGGCCTCGCCATATACATCCTGAAGGATTTTTTCCGCACCCTGCGCCAGCAGCGCTTCAGCGACCCGCACACCCAACGCCTCGGCGTCGGCACCCGGCGCACGGCCTTCGGCGCGCAGCAACAACGTGCCATTCGGCTGCCCGACCAAACCGCGCAGCCACAGCTGATCGCCTTCGAGCACCGCATAGCAGGCGATCGGCACCTGACAACCGCCATTGAGATGGCGATTCAATGCGCGTTCGGCGCTGACGCGTAGGGCCGTCTGTGGATCGTTCATGCACTGCAACAGCTGATGCAACTCGGTATCGCCGGTGCGGCATTCGATACCGACCGCGCCCTGGCCACCGGCCGGCAGGCTGTCCTCGACGCTGATACCGGCGCGGATGCGCTCACCGAAACCGAGACGGATCAGGCCGGCGGCGGCGAGGATGATGGCGTCATATTCGCCGGCGTCGAGCTTGGCCAGACGGGTATTCACGTTGCCGCGCAGGAATTGGATCTTCAGATCGGGACGCCGCGCCAACAGCTGCGCCTGACGCCGCAGGCTGGACGTGCCAACGACCGCGCCGGGCGGCAACGCATCAAAATTCTCGTAGTGATTGGAGATGAAGGCATCGCGTGGGTCTTCGCGCTCGCAGATGCAATACAGGCCAAGCCCCTTGGGAAACTCCATCGGCACGTCTTTCATGGAATGTACGGCAATGTCCGCTTCATGCTCCATCAGCGCCGTTTCAAGCTCCTTGACGAACAGGCCCTTGCCACCGATTTTAGCCAGCGGAGCATCGAGCAACTTGTCGCCGCGACTGACCATCGGCACCAGACTGACAGTCACTTCGGGATGTGCGGCTTCGAGGCGAGCCTTGACATATTCGGCCTGCCACAAGGCCAAGGCGCTCTTGCGGGTAGCGATGCGAATTTCGCGAGACATGACGATTCCAGGCAAATGAACTGCCGCCGATGATAACAGGCTGGACCGGCAGCCTGGGCTGGCGAGAATCCAGGAAAGAAGCTGGAAAGCTGGAAAGCTGGAAAGCTGGAAAGCTGGAAAGCTGGAAAGCTGGAAAGCTGG
>NZ_CEXBBO010000001.1:0-139530 GCF_982611455.1 Stutzerimonas sp. | reverse complement strand
AAAGCGTGGGCGTAGGCCAAATATTCGTCAAACCGTTTCTTCTGGCTTAAGCCCACTCATCGAATCAGCTGAAGCCTGATCTACATCGCTTTTTCGCCCAGCTTCCAGCCTCCAGCGCTTCTGTCGGCTTTAAAGATTTTGCATCAGCTTGCGTACCCCAGCGACGTGACGTCGGCTGACCGTCAGCGGTTCGCCTTCGAGCCCCTTGAGAAAGAGTTGGAAATGGCCAAGCGGCGTGCGCTGCAAGCGCTCGATGCGATCGCGGTATACCAGGGCATTGCGATGGATACGCACGAAGCGGTCACCGAACTCATCCTCGAGCGCCTTGAGCGGCTCGTCCAACAGCACCTCGCCCCCCTCATGACGCAGGGTGACGTACTTGTGATCAGCGATAAAGTAGATCACCAGAGGCAATGGAATCAGCTCGATGCCCTTGCGGGTCCGCGCGCTGATGTGGCTGCGCGGCCCGGTGCCAGCAACCGCGGCAGGACGTGTGAGTGCGGCGAGCTGGACCCGGTTCGGTCGCTCCGCTTTTTTCAGCGCCTCGGATAGATGTTCCGGGCGCACCGGCTTAACCAAGTAGCCAACCGCGCTGACCTGGAAGGCATCGAGGGCGAATTCATCATGGGCCGTACAGAAAATCACAGCCGGAGGCGCATCGCGCTCGCACAACTTGGCTGCGACTTGAAGGCCATCGAGGCCGGGCATACGGATATCCAGTAACACGATATCGGGACGCAGCTCCTCGATCAGGGACAGCGCTTCCTCGCCGTTGGAGGCGGAAGGTTCCAGGACACGATAGCCGTCAAGGTCACCTACCAGTCGGCTGAGGCGCTCGCGGGCTAGAGGTTCGTCATCGACAATCAGCACATTCATATGGATCTGGCTTCCTGCTTTTGTGTCGCACACGGATAGCGTAGACAGGTGTAGTAACGGGCGTTACGCCGCTCCACGCTGAGACTCGCCGCAGGACCGAAAAGTGCCGTTAGTCGTGCGTCTATATTATGCAGCGCCTGCTGTGTGCCCCGAGAGGGCGGCGCTTGAGCGGTCTCGTCGAACGGATTGCTCACCTGCAAATGAAACACGCCATCAGCATAGTACGCCGCTACGCTGACCACGCCGCCCTCGATACGCGGCTGGATTCCATGGATCAGCGCGTTCTCCAGCAGGGGTTGCAGGGTCAGCTGCGGGATCGGCAAGTCGTCCGGTACGCCGTCCACCTGCCAGTCGACCTGCAGCCGCTCACCGAGCCGGTAATGCTCTATCGACAGATAGCGCCGCGACAGCTCCAGCTCTTCGCGCCAGGGCACCAGCGTGCCGGGTCGAGCCAGACTGGCACGGAACAGATCGGACAGGTCCAGCACCGCCAGCTCGGCCTTGGCCGGATCGCTGACCACCAGGCTGGCGATGCTGTTCAGGCTGTTGAACAGGAAATGCGGCCGGATGCGCGCCTGTAGCGACTCGATCCGCGCCCTGAGCTCCGCCTGTTCCTGCCGCCGCCACTGGCTCTGCAGATAGAAATAGCGCAGCAGCAGCCCCGACATGATCAGGCTGATAAGCGCATGGCGCAGGTACAGATTGACCTCGCCGACACGCGTCAGCGGCCCGCCCAGCTGGTAGATATCGGCCACTGCAGTGCAGGCCAGCGTCAGCCCGACCACCATGGCACAGCAGGCAAGCCCCGCCAGCGAGGGCGACAGCCGGGCCAGCAAAGGCCGCAACTGGCAGGTCAGGCCGGCCGAGAGCAGCATCACCCACTGCACGAACAGGGAAGTCAGGGCCAGACGCATCCAGTTGAAGCCCGGCTGCATCGGTTCGGCCAGCACCAACACCAGTACTAGCAGCTCGGCGAGCAGCACCAGGCCGAGCAACGCTTCGGGCTCGCACAGCTCGGGCACGAAGAACTCATCAATCGGCGCGGCCGGGCGCGCCCGTTTGGGTCGTAGTGTTTGCATGGCGGCAGTTTCCGCGGGCGTAGGCGCCACCGCAACAAGGCCGTGGCACAGCGCAGCCCCAAAGCATGAAATTGCTGCTCAGCTCACTGTTCACGGCGGCTCCGGGGCACCGGCCAACCCTGTTATCATCCGCGGTTTTCCCGTTTCCGATTCAGCGAGCGCATTCATGAGCACCGACAAGACCAACCAGTCCTGGGGCGGCCGTTTCAGCGAGCCCGTCGACGCCTTCGTCGCCCGATTCACCGCCTCCGTCGAATTTGACAAGCGCCTCTACCGGCACGACATCATGGGCTCCATCGCCCACGCCACCATGCTGGCTAAAGCCGACGTGCTGAGCGATGCCGAACGCGACCAGATCATCGCCAACCTGAATGACATTCAGGCCGAGATCGAAGCCGGCACTTTCGACTGGCGCGTCGAGCTGGAAGACGTGCACATGAACATCGAAGCGCGCCTGACCGACCGCATCGGCGCCACCGGCAAGAAGCTGCACACCGGCCGCTCGCGCAACGATCAGGTCGCGACCGACATCCGCCTGTGGCTGCGCGACGAAATCGACACCATCCTCGCTGAAATAACCCGTCTACAGCAGGGTCTGCTGGGCTTGGCCGAAGCCGAGGCAGACACCATCATGCCCGGCTTCACTCATCTGCAAACCGCCCAGCCAGTGACCTTCGGCCATCACTTGATGGCCTGGTTCGAAATGCTCTCGCGCGATTACGAGCGTCTGGTCGACTGCCGCAAGCGCACCAACCGCATGCCGCTCGGCAGCGCTGCGCTGGCGGGCACGACGTACCCGATCCAGCGCGAAATCACCTGCGAGCTGTTGGGTTTCGAGGCCATTTCCGGCAACTCGCTGGACGGCGTTTCCGATCGCGATTTCGCCATCGAATTCTGCGCAGCTGCGTCGGTGGCGATGATGCACTTGTCGCGTTTCTCCGAAGAGCTGGTGCTCTGGACCAGCGCCCAGTTCCAGTTCATCGACCTGCCCGACCGCTTCTGCACCGGCTCCTCGATCATGCCGCAGAAAAAGAATCCGGACGTGCCCGAGCTGGTTCGAGGCAAGACCGGCCGCGTATTTGGCGCGCTGACTGGCCTGCTGACCCTGATGAAGGGCCAGCCGCTGGCCTATAACAAGGACAACCAGGAAGACAAGGAGCCGCTGTTCGACGCCGCCGACACCCTGCGCGACTCGTTGCGTGCCTTCGCCGACATGGTTCCAGCAATCAAGCCCAAGCGCGAAATCATGCGTGAAGCGGCGCTGCGCGGTTTCTCCACCGCCACAGATCTAGCCGATTACCTGGTGCGCAAGGGCCTGCCGTTCCGCGATTGCCACGAAATCGTCGGGCATGCGGTGAAATACGGTATTGAAAGCGGCAAGGACCTGGCCGAGATGAGCCTCGACGAGCTGCGCCGCTTCAGCGATCAGATCGGCGACGACGTGTTCGCCGTGCTGACGCTGGAAGGTTCAGTTAACGCACGCGACCATATTGGCGGCACTGCGCCCAATCAGGTGCGTGCAGCCGTCCAGCGTGGACGCGAGCTGCTGGCCAACCGCTAGGGTGAGCGTGGCCACGGCCCCTGGCCGGCGTATCTCTGTGGTCGGCTGCTCGGGCGCCGGCAAAACCACACTGGCGCGCCAGCTGGCTGGCCGCCTGGGTTACCGCCACGTGGAACTCGATGCGCTTTTCCATCAGCCGGACTGGCAGCCGCTCCCCGCTGATCAGTTCAAACAGGCGGTTGCCGACGCCCTGCAAGGGCATGGCTGGGTTGTCGAGGGCTCCTATTCCGCGGTGCGTCCGCTCGTGCGCGAAAAGTCGGACATGGTGATCTGGCTGGACCTGCCCAAGGCGGCTGTCATGCGCCAGCTGATTCCGCGGACGCTCCGGCGGCTGGTAATGCGCGAAGCGCTATGGAACGGAAATCGCGAACGCTGGAGCAACCTGTTCAAGCTCTCCGCTAAGCAATCGATCCTGGCCTGGGCCTGGACCAAGCACCCCGTCTATCGGCAACGCTATGGCGATGAGATGCGGGCGGCGCCGCCATCTCAACGTTATGTGCGCCTGGACTCGCGTCAGGCCGTCGACCATTTCTTGAACAGCCTGCCGACCAGCGGGCTCGTACCACTGCCAGAGTGAGAACGAATATCGTGTCCTTGCAAATCCGCCCCGCCACGCCTGACGACGCTGCGCTGATCCTGCGCTTCATCACCGAACTGGCGATCTACGAGCGCGCCGAGCATGAGGTGAAAACCGACGTCGCGGGCATCGAATCCAGCCTGTTCGCGGAAAGTGCCAGCGCCAGTGCACTGATCTGCGAGTGCAATGGCCTGCCGATCGGCTACGCGGTGTACTTCTTCAACTACTCGACCTGGCTCGGCCGTAACGGACTCTATCTGGAAGACCTTTACGTCACGCCCGAGGCCCGCGGCACAGGCGCGGGCAAGGCGCTGCTCAAGCACCTGGCACGTATTGCGGTGTCTCGTGATTGTGGTCGTTTTGAGTGGTCGGTGCTGGACTGGAATGAGCCGGCGATCCAGTTCTATGAGTCGCTCGGCGCGCGGCCGCAGGAGGAGTGGACCACCTACCGCCTGACAGGCGCCGCGCTGCAAGCCTTGGCAGAGCAACCCTGAGGGCGACCAAGGGCTGGGAACTCAGGGCTACGGACAACGCCAAAAGCTAGACGTCCGAAGCGGCTTGCACCCCACATGGCTGACCTAAAAACGCTGCTCCTCAATCAGGACACTCAGGGAGCCGAAGTCTTCGACTCGGCAAAGGAGCGTCTGAATTTCTACCGTTCGGAGATTCACTTCGAATCGACGCTACTGGCCAGCCGCACCAGCGGCTATTTGTCTTCGCAGTCATTTCTGATGATCGCGTTTGCCTCATCGATGGCCAACACCAATCCTGACTGGGGCAGCCTGTTTCGACTGGTCGTCCCAAGCGTGCTGGCAGTGCTCGGCCTGCTGACATCGCTGCATGCGATACCCGGCATCCGGGCAAGCTTCGACGTAATCGAGCGGTGGCACCGCAAGCAAGCCGAACTGCTGCAGACCGAGGGTCACGTCGGCCTGCTGCCCAACCATGACTCGGCGCTTTTTGGCGAAGGTAACAGCCCGGCGGGCGGAGAGCGCTACAAGCGCACCCTGCTATTTTCCCTGCGCACGCCCATCATCTTCGGCAGCGTCTGGGCGTTGCTCGGTGCCTTTTGTATCGTTCTGTATTTCTTCGGCTGATCAGAGCCAGTCGCGGAACTTGAACCATGCGTAGGGAATGATCGCCGACACCACCATCAGGCCCAGCGCCATCGGATAGCCAAGCAGCCAGGCGAGCTCCGGCATGTGTTCGAAATTCATCCCATAGACCGTGCCGACCAGCGTCGGTGGTAGGAATAGCACGGCGGCGATGGAGAACACCTTGATAATGCTGTTCTGCTCGATATTGATCAGGCCGAGCGTGGCGTCGAGCAGGAAGGCGATATCGCCCAATAGCCGCGCCTGATGCTCACCCAGCGAGCGCACGTCCCGCTCCAGCGCCTTCAACAATCCTTTGGCGACGCCCTGCTTGGGCTCACCGGCATGCAGGCGGTAAAACGCGATCAAACGAGTCGAGCTGAACAGGCTTTCGCCCAGTTGCGACAGTAGCGAACGATGCTGCCCAAGCTGTTGAATGATCTGCTGCAGGTCCCTGCGATGCTCCTTTCGTTCATCGAAGATGCGCCGCGACAAGGCCTGCAATTCAACCTGCACGCTTTCCAGCACGTCCGCAATGCGATCGACCACGGCGTCGGCCAGGGCGAGGAAGATCTGATGACTGGAGGCGTAGTTGGACGGCTGTCGCGAGCTCTTGGTCTCGAACTGGCGAAACGCGCTGAGTTCGCTGTAACGTACAGTCACCAGGCGGCGCTTGGTCAGGACGAAGGTCACCTCGGCATTTTCCGGGCGCCGATCGGCGATCCCCATCACCACCGTCGTGGTCATGAAGATAGCGCCGTTCTCGTCGTAGAATCGCGACGAATCCTCGATTTCCGCCAACTCTTCGCGAGTCGGAATATCCAGCCCCAGCTCCGACTCGACGAAGCGCTCTTCCTGCTGGTCAGGCGACAGTAAGTCGATCCACAGCACGTTGTCGGGCAGCGTCTGCAGGTTTTCGGCAACGCGACGTACCAGCGCGCCATTTTCAAGGCAGTACAGAGTGATCATTGCTGCAGTCGCGCTCCTTGATGGTCCATAGTAGGAATAGAGACCGACCCAAGCGAAGCGTTCAGGGCATTCGCCGCTGGCGCCAGCTTGCCGGGACTCGCCGAAACGCGCTATCGAGATTTTTTCCTGACGAGAGTTGCGACATGAACGATGCCACGTCCGACGAAGATGAAAGCTTCGCCGAAGAAACCCTGATCCAGGCGATCGAAAACCAGCTCGAAGCCGGCGAACCAGCCGCCACGCAGGCGACGTTGAACAAGCTGACCTTAGTCGGTTACGAGCGCGATGAGATTCTCAAGATGATGGCGCTGGTCCTGGCCCACGAGATTCGGCAGATGCTCGGAGAAGACCGCGCATTCGACACCGAAAGCTACGAAACGCTGTTGCGTCATCTGCCCGACTTACCCGAGTAGCCCGGAGCGAGGCAGGCTGGTACACAGCATCTACACTTCGCAAACAGGGCTCAGGCCCACCACCCGAGGAGCGAACATGTCCTACACCCCTAATCTGGTAGCCGAACTGGAAATTCTTCGTCTGTTCAACCTCGACAACAAACTCGAGGGTCTGAAGGTTCATCATGATGCCGGCAGTGCCGCCATCGCCGCCGCCCAGCGCCTACATGCCAAAGGTCTGACAACCCAGCCCGACGGTGGCTATCTGACCAGTCTCGGGCGTGACGCTGCCGAGCATGCGCAAGCGCTGCTGACCATCCTTTCGGAAACTGCCACAGCCTGACGCCAGCCCGGCTCTGGCGGTCGCCATGACGAGCGCCAGGCTCACTCGCGGCGAGGCCCCGCCGCGGGTAGTCACATCGCCAACCGACAGCGGTTACCGCTGCAGTTTTTCCTCCCGGCCTTCACCCGTGTTACCTTCCGCCCTTTACTGCCTCGATAAACTGGTCGGACAACTCGACCGCCTGCACGAACTGCCTGAATGACCCGCCACCAGGAAATCCGCCCCGTTCTAGAAGAGGGTATCGACCGTAAGGTCCTCAGCGCGCTACGTGCTCGTTTTCTATCCGTTAATGCCGGCCGCCTGGAGCGCACCCGACTGGCCATGTCGCCGCGCCAACAGTTGGTGCTCAAACTGCTGCCGCTGTTGTTTCACGTCAATCACCCGATATTGCCGGGTTACGTCTCCGCCACCACGCCAGCCGGACTGGCCGGCTTCGAGCCAGATGCCGAAACACTGGCGGAGGCCCAGCGCCTTAGCCGTTCGTTTTCCTATAAGCCGCTGCGTGGCCATCCGCCACAGCCGATCCTCGGCTTGTTTCTGATGGGCAGCCTGGGGACCGTCGCCCAAGACGAGCAGAGCGATCTGGATGTCTGGGTCTGTCACGACCCGAAACTGTCCCCACAACAGCTCGACGAGCTGCGGCGAAAGTGTGATTTTTTGCAGACCTGGGCCGCTACCCAGGGCAGCGAGGCGCACTTTTTTCTGGTCGACCCGCTGCGCTTCACCCACGGTGAGCGAGAGGCGAAACTGACATCGGATGACTGCGGCACCACCCAGCATTACCTGTTGCTCGACGAGTTCTACCGCACCGCCATCTGGCTCGGCGGGCGCACACCGCTCTGGTGGCTGGTGCCAGATTATGAAGAGCATCGCTACAACGACTACGTGCGCACCCTGTTAGACAAACGCTTCGTGCGCAGCGATGAGGTGCTCGACCTCGGCAGCCTCGGCCGCATCCCGCCAGGCGAATACCTCGGTGCCGGTTTATGGCAGCTGTACAAGGCCATCGAGTCGCCCTACAAATCCCTCTTCAAGCTACTGCTGGTCGAGGCGTACGCCAGCGAATACCCACAGGTCCGCTGCCTGAGCCTGGATTTCAAGAAGGCGGTCTATGCCAATCACCTGGAGCTGGATGAGCTCGATCCCTATATCGTCGCGTACCGCCGGATCGAACAGTACCTCGCCGGCCGAGGCGACTTGGAGCGCCTGGCGCTGTTGCGGCGCTGCCTCTATCTGAAGATCAACAAACCACTGAGCCGCCCCCCCATAGGTCGCAGCAAAAGCTGGAAGCGACGCCTGCTCGAACGCCTCACTCACGACTGGGCTTGGGACGAGCGCCAGTTCGCCCAGCTCGATCGCCGCAGCCAGTGGAAGGTTCGGCGTGTGGTGGAAGAGCGCCGTGCACTGGTCAACGAACTGACCTACGGCTACCGGTTCCTCAGCGAATTTGCCCGTCGCCTGCAGATCACCAGCAGCATCAACGGACGCGACTTCGGCGTGCTAGGCCGTCGCCTACATGCCGCGATAGAGCGCAAGGCCGGCAAGATTGAGTCGATCAATCTCGGTATAGCGCCAGATCTGGCTGAACACAGCCTGACCCTGGTTCATGGTTACGATGCCGCAGGTGACGTTTCCTGGGCGCTCTACGAGGGCAACCTGAACGCGAGGCAAGTCACCGACTATTCGCCGCTGAAGCGCTCCCGCGAGCTGATCCCCCTACTTGCCTGGTGCCATCGCAACGGCATAGTCGATGCTGCTACCCATGTCGCGCTTCACCCAGGCGACAGCGGGTTGACAGAGGCAGAGCTGTTTTCCCTGCTCACTGATTTGAGACAGGCATTTCCGATGCCGCTCCAAACGATCTCCGACGATGCGTTATTGAGCGCTGCCACTCCGATCAAGGTATTGCTATTGGTGAACGTCGGTCTTGATCCACTCAGCCCTCTGCAGCCATTGTCTTTCGATGAGCTGAACGATTACCTGGGGCATGGCGCAGCCAGGAAAAAGCTGGTGCTGAGTATCGATCAGCTCACGCTGAACAGCTGGAACGAGCTGATTGCCACCCGATACGAAAGCGCCGCTCCTCTGCCGGATTGTCTAACTGATTACTTGCAGGAACTGCCTGCAAATGGCAAGCGGCCAAGCCTACAGGTGCGCTGCTTCTGCCGAAACGCTGGCGTAGCCGTGGCTCGAAAGGTCGAAACGGTCTTCCTCGACGTCCAGGCGGGGTTCGACGAACCGGGCGAGAGCCGTTACCTGCTTCAAGTCCGTCAACACTTTCATCTGCTCGATCTGATCCCCGGCAATGTTCGTCACACCACTCTGAGCGACATAACCGCACTGCTTGGGCATCTTGGCGAGGCCCACCAAGGGTACCGTCCGATCCGGTTAGATCGTCATGCCCTGGAAGAGAATGACCTATCGCTGATCCTCGCCCAGGCCAGACCGCACTGCCTGCAGGTGTTCTACCGCATCCAGGGCGCCATGGCGGAGCTGACCGTGTTGGACGAATTCAATGCGCTGTGGCGCCAGCAGGCACCCTACCGAGACGAGCAGAGTCTGCTGACGCCGCTCCTGCGCTTCTTGCAATCGGTGAGCTACCGCCGCACGACTCAGCTGCCGTTCGAGGAAAATCACCTCGCAGCCATGGATATCCTGTTCTACCGGATACAACCGCCCGCGCCGGATCGCCCTCTGGCTATCGAGCGCAGACCTGCACCCCGAGAGGAAGCCAGCGATCCGTTCTACGACATTCAGGCGATCGTCGAGCCGAGCGAAAAAGGCCGCTCCCAGGTCACGTTGTATTGCAACCATCAGGAGTTTTCCAGCCTGGAATATGGCACCGAGCTTTTCGCCGCGGTGGCCCGTTTCATCCTCGCGCAGCGTCGCGCCGGCGAGCGTTATCCCTGCTACATCACCGATCTGGACCTGTCCGGGCTACATGGCACGGGTCGTACCCAGACCGTGCAACATCTGCGCTACAAGGCGCAGCTGGAAGCGGCACTCAATCAGGCATTGAAATCGGTTTGACGGGATGCGGCCTCAGCATGAACGTGAAGCCGCGGCGACTTAGCGAAGAGTGACGTCACCGGCCGCTTCCGGCTGGTATTCGACCGCTAGCAGGGTCAGTTTGAGCACCTTACCGCCGGGTGTCGGCCAGTCAATGTGCTGACCGACGCTCATGCCCAACAGCGCACTGCCGACCGGTGCGAGCACCGAGACGGTGCCCTCTTTGCCGGCGTCCTGAGGGAAGACCAGCGTCAGGTGGTAATCCTTGCCGCTGCCTTCCTCCAGACAATGAACGCGAGAGTTCATGGACACCACGCCAGCAGGCAGCTCGCTACGCTCGACCACCTGGGCGCGGGACAACTCGTCCTCGAGCGCCTCGGCGGCCGGACCGTAGTCAGCCAGGCCATCGAGCAATCGCTCGAGCCGCTGCAGATCGGGTTGGGTGATGATGATGGGCGGTGCGCTGGTCATGGGTCCTGGCGAGCTCCTGTAAAAGTTCGGATTGCAAAAAAAGCAAAACCCCGCCCGAAGGCGGGGTTTTTTAACCTGAAGTCGACCCTATCACAGCTCATTAAATAAGCAAGCGGCGCAGTATTACACCCAATTACCGCAATCCGACGCCCGACAGGCTTGCCTCACAGATCTTCGAACTCGAGTGCCTCGCCACCTTGCTCCTGGGTAGCCCTGGCCAACAGCTCCCCCAGGCGCTCATCGTTGGAGTCGCAGATCCACAGCGAGGCAGCTTCGTCGTAGTCGAAGTGAAACCCACCCGAACGCGCCGCTACCCAGAGCTGGCGCAACGGCGGCTGACGGCTGAAGATCAGCTGGGTACCGTTCTCGAAACGCACCGTAAGAACGCCGCCGGAATTTTCCAGATCGACATCCATGCCGCTGTGATCGAACACATCCTCGATTTCCTCCTGCACGGCGTCGACCAGATCGTGATAGCGCGCTTCGCTCAGACTCATGAATCGTTTCCTCGGTACGGATGATACGGCGGCGCCATGGCCCGGCCGGCAATGCTGGCGAGCTTAGCAGGCCACCGCCGCGTCTAGCGAGCGGCTGTCCAACCGGCCACCCTAATGTAGCTGCCGACGAGCGCGGCCACATAGGCAATCCGCTGGGTGCTGGGTATACTCCGGCCATCGATTTTTAAGGATTGCACCCCAATGAAGCGTCTGCTGCTTCCACTCATTGCACTTGCGGTTCTCGCTTCCGCGCTCAGCGGCTGCGGCCAGAAAGGTCCGCTTTACCTGCCGGACGACGGCGCAACCGCAAAAGAACGTTCCAAAGACCGATTCGAACTGTAAAGGAGGCATTCCATGGAGGCCTTCTCGTACCGCGACGGTCAACTCTTCGCGGAGGGCGTGGCGCTGCCCGCTCTCGCGCAACGCTTCGGCACCCCTACCTACGTCTATTCGCGCGCGCACATCGAGGCCCAGTACCACGCCTACGCCGATGCTCTGCAAGGCATGCCGCATCTGGTCTGTTTTGCAGTCAAGGCGAACTCGAATCTTGGCGTGTTGAATGTGCTGGCGCGCCTGGGTGCCGGTTTCGACATCGTTTCGCGCGGTGAGCTGGAGCGCGTGCTCGCCGCGGGCGGTGTGCCTGAGCGCATCGTGTTCTCCGGCGTCGGCAAAACGCGTGACGACATGCGCCGTGCGCTTGAAGTCGGTGTGCACTGCTTCAACGTCGAATCGACCGAAGAGCTTGAACGCCTGCAGAAGGTCGCAGCCGAGCTTGGTGCAATTGCGCCGGTGTCGCTGCGGGTCAACCCGGATGTAGACGCGGGCACGCACCCGTACATCTCCACCGGGCTCAAGGAAAACAAGTTCGGCATTGCCATTGCCGACGCGGAACAGGTCTATGCCCGCGCCCACGAATTGAGCAATCTCCAGATCATCGGCGTCGATTGCCACATCGGTTCGCAGCTGACCAGCCTACCGCCTTTCCTCGATGCGCTCGACCGATTGCTGGCGCTGATCGATCGCCTCGCCGTACGCGGCATTCATATTCGCCACCTGGATCTGGGCGGCGGACTCGGCGTGCGCTATCGCGAGGAGCAACCGCCGCTGGCCGGCGATTATATTCAGGCGGTGCGCAAGCGCATCGACGGCCGTGACCTGGCACTGGTGTTCGAACCCGGCCGCTCGATCGTTGCCAATGCCGGGCTGCTGCTGACCCGAGTGGAATACCTCAAGCACACCGAACATAAGGATTTCGCCATCGTCGACGCGGCGATGAACGACCTGATCCGTCCGGCGCTGTATCAGGCCTGGATGGACGTCGTACCGGTCCAGCCGCGCGAAGGCGAGGCGCGCCACTACGATATCGTCGGGCCGATCTGCGAAACCGGCGACTTCCTCGCCAAGGAACGCCCGCTGGTCTTGGCCGAGGGCGATCTGCTGGCGGTGCGTTCGGCCGGTGCATACGGGTTCGTCATGAGTTCCAACTACAACACGCGCGGCCGTGCCGCCGAAGTACTGGTGGACGGCGATCAAGCCTACGAAGTGCGCCGCCGCGAAAGCGTGCAGGAGCTATACGCCGGCGAAAGCCTGCTGCCCGCCTGAGGCCACGACGATGCTTTTGCGTTTTACCAAGATGCACGGCCTGGGCAATGATTTCATGGTCATCGACCTGATCAGCCAGCACGCGCATATCCAGCCCAAGCACGCCAAGCAATGGGGCGACCGGCATACGGGCGTGGGCTTCGACCAGCTGTTGCTAGTCGAGCCGCCGCATGATCCGGATGTTGATTTCCGCTACCGCATCTTCAATTCCGACGGTTCCGAAGTGGAGCAGTGCGGCAACGGTGCGCGCTGCTTCGCGCGATTCGTGCTGGACAAGCGCCTGACCATGAAACGGCAGATTCGCGTCGAGACCAAGAGCGGGATCATCGAACTGGATATCCGCCCCGACGGGCAGATCAGCGTCGACATGGGCCCGCCACGACTGGTGCCGGTCGAGATTCCATTCCAGGCCGACAGCGAAGCCCTGAGCTATCCCCTGACGGTTGATAGTCAACAGCTGGAAATCGCCGCTGTTTCCATGGGCAACCCTCATTCCGTGTTGCGTGTGGAGGATGTCGATAACGCCCCAGTGCACGAACTGGGTCCGAAAATCGAAAACCATCCACGCTTTCCACAACGAGTGAACGCCGGCTTCCTTCAGGTGATGGACCGTCAGCACGCCAAGCTGCGTGTCTGGGAACGCGGCGCGGGTGAGACCCAGGCTTGCGGTACCGGCGCTTGCGCCGCTGCGGTCGCCGCGATTCGCCAGGGCTGGATGGATTCGCCCGTGCAGATCGATCTGCCAGGTGGCCGCCTGTCCATCGAATGGGCAGGCCCAGGGCAGCCGGTTATGATGACTGGCCCCGCCGTTCGCGTTTTCGAAGGACAGGTTCGCCTATGACCGAGCAAAACCAGGACAAGCCGCAATTGCCGGACGCCGAAACCGTCGCCGCCTACCTGCGCGCCCATCCGGAATTTTTTGTCGATCACGACGAGTTGATCCCCGAGTTGCGCATCCCGCATCTGCCAGGTGGCGCCGTGTCGCTGGTCGAGCGACAAGTGAAGCTGCTGCGTGAGCGCAATATCGAGATGCGCCACCGTCTGTCGCAACTGATGGATGTAGCCCGCGACAATGACAGGCTGTTCGACAAGACCCGCCGACTGGTACTCGACCTGCTGGATGCTGGCAGTCTGGAAGAAGTTATCGGCGCGGTGGACGAAAGCCTGCGGCATGAATTTCAGGTGCCTTACGTCAGCCTGATCCTGTTCAGTGAGGCGCCGTTGCCGGTCGGCCGCAGCGTCACCAACGTCGAAGCACAGCAAGCCATCGGCGGGCTGCTCGGTGGCGGTAAGACCATCTGCGGTGTGTTGCGCCCGCATGAACTGGCATTCCTGTTCGGCGAAGAAGAAAGCGGTGGTATCGGCTCGGCTGCAGTAGTCGCGCTCAATCATCAGCAAGGCATCCTGGCGATCGGCAGCCAGGATCCGCAGCACTACAAGAGCTCGTTGGGCACGCTGTTTCTAAGCTATATCGCCGAAGTGCTGACACGGGTGCTTCCGCATCACTCTGCACCGCTGCGTTCGGTACGTTAGGAACAGCTGGAGGCTGGAGGCTGGAGGCTGGAGGCTGGAGAGCGTGCGGCTTGCACCAATTCTCCGAAGCTTTTCCTCACGCTACGGACCCGCTTTGTTGTCCAGCCTTCCAGCCAGCGCTTTTATCGGCTTTCAAGGCTTTTAACCATGCAAACCGATCTCGATGCCTATTTCCAACATCTGCGCAATGAACGGCAGATGTCGCCACATACGCTCGACGGTTATCGGCGCGACCTGATCAAGGTGATGAACTATTGCCAGAAGCAACATCTGGGGCAATGGTCCGAGCTGAAAAGCGTCCATATCCGTCAACTCATCGCCGAACAGCATCGCCAGGGCCAATCCAGCCGCAGCCTGGCACGTCTGCTTTCGTCGCTGCGCGGCTTATACCGCTATCTCAATCAGGAAGGTCGCTGCACCCATGATCCGGCCACCGATATCTCTGCGCCCAAGGGTGAGAAGCGCCTGCCGCGGCTGCTCGATACCGACCGGGCGATGCAGTTGCTCGACGGCGGCGTCGAGGACGACTTCATCGGCCATCGCGATCAGGCGATGCTCGAGCTGTTCTATTCATCCGGACTGCGCCTGGCCGAACTTGTCGGCCTGAATCTCGATCAGCTCGACCTTCCGGCCGGCCTGATCCATGTCGTTGGCAAGGGCAACAAGGAGCGCGTGCTGCCTGTCGGACGCAAGGCCCGCGAAGCGCTGCAGGCCTGGCTGCCCCTGCGGTCGCTGAGTAATCCCGTCGATGGCGCCGTGTTCGTCAGCCAACAAGGCCGCCGCCTCGGTGCGCGCGCGGTACAACTGCGGGTACGCCAGGCGGGCGTGCGCGAACTCGGCCAGCATTTGCATCCGCATATGCTCAGGCATAGCTTCGCCAGCCATATGCTTGAATCGTCGCAAGATTTGCGCTCGGTACAAGAAATGCTCGGTCACGCCGACATTGGCACCACGCAGATCTATACCCATTTGGATTTTCAGCATTTGGCCAAGGTCTATGACCAGGCGCACCCGCGCGCCAAACGTAAGCAGGACAATGACCCATGAGCATTCAGCTGATCACCTTCGATTTGGATGACACGCTGTGGGATGTCGGCCCGGTCATTCATAGTGCGGAAATCCGTCTGCGCGACTGGCTCGGCCAGCACGCACCACGCCTGGGCGACTTCCCGGTCGAGTCGCTGGCCGCGATCCGCCGCATGCTGGTGGAAGCCGAACCGGACCTGAAACACCGCATCAGCGAACTGCGCCGACGCATCCTGTTTCATGCGCTGCATGATGCCGGTTACCCCGAGGACGAGGCGCGGAGTCTGGCTGGGCAGGCCTTCGAAGTGTTTCTCGAGGCCCGTCACGCCATCGATCTGTTTCCCGAAGTTCACCCGACCCTCGAGCTTTTGGCCAACCGCTATACGCTCGGCGTGCTGACCAATGGCAATGCCGACGTCCGCCGGCTTGGGCTGGCCGATTATTTTCAGTTCACGCTGTGTGCCGAGGACCTGGGCATCGGCAAACCGGACCCAAGACCGTTCAGGGAGGCGCTCGCGCGGGCCGGCGTGGCAGCCGAACACGCCGTGCACATCGGTGACCATCCTGACGATGATATTGGCGGGGCGCAGCGTGCCGGCGTTCGGGCAATCTGGTTCAACCCCGCCGGCAAAGCCTGGCAATACGAAGGCCGGCCGGACGCACAAGTCAGTAGCCTGGCCGAACTCCCTGCATTATTGACCCGCTGGCGCTAGGGTCTGTTGACGTTTCGTCGCGGCCGCGACGGAGCCCAACACCACTCCGTGCTGGGCTTTGCTTGTACTGCACCAACTTCGCGCAAGGCACATGGCTTAACGCTGCTCAAAAGCGCTTTTTCGTCCAGCCTTTCAGCCTTAAGCGCTTTACGGCTTCCCCCGTTCAGATAGGCCGGCTGCCGTACTTGCTATCAGGCTTTTTCGGCGGATCGGCGACTACGTTCGGTTCGACTTCCTGCACACGCCCACCACGCGACAGGAATTCTTCCATTGCTCGCGCCAGCTCGTCACGCTCCCGCTGCTTGGCTTCCAGGCTCGGCAACTCTTCGATGACCACCGCCTTGGCCTTGGCCTTCTTGGTCGTCGGGGTGGCGCGCTCGCTGTCGGTCCCCTCATCATCAGCGCTGTCGTCGCCGTCATCGGCGGCGGCCAGCTCCTCGCCCTCCTCCTCGTCGTTAACGTCCAGATCGTCTTGTTCTAATTCTTCGTCGCTCATGTTCAACCTCGTACCTTGCCAAAGCGGAAGTTATAGCCCGGCGATGTGCTTTATTCGCCATCGCCAAAAAAAATTCAACTCACCATCCCGTGCAGCGTGGCAAGAACCTGTCTGGCGCCACCTTGATCTCGGTGCTCGCCCAGATAGATGCCTTGCCAAGTTCCCAATGCCAGTCGCCCCTCGCTGACCGGCAGACTCAACTGGCAACCGAGCAGGCTCGCCTTGAAATGCGCAGGCAGATCGTCCGGCCCTTCATAATCGTGTTCATAACCACCCTGGCCTTGCGGCACCAGGCGATTGAAAAACCTTTCGAAGTCGCGCCGCACTGCTCCGTCGGCGTTCTCGTTGACCGTCAGCGAGGCCGATGTATGGCGTAACCACAGGTGTAACAGACCGGCCTGGCATTGTTGCAGTTCCGGTAGTTGTGCAAGCAGCTCGTCGGTAATCAGATGGAAGCCCCGCGGTCGTGGACGCAGCGTAATCATGATCTGTTGCCACATGCTGGGAAGCTCCCCTCGACACCTGAACGGGCGCATTCTAGCGCGGCGCCAGAAAAAGCAAAGGGCGCCCGTAGGCGCCCTTGTCGATACGTTGCGAATCAACGCTTGCTAGTGAATTCCGGGTAGGCTTCGAGGCCGCACTCGACGACGTCGACGCCCTCGTATTCCTCTTCTTCGCTGACCCGCAGCCCCATGATCGCCTTGATGATGCTCCAGACGATCAGACTGGCAATGAACACCCAGGCGAAGATCGACACCAGACCCAGCAGCTGGGCGCCGAAGGTCGCATCGGCATTGGTCAGTGGCACCGCCAGCAGGCCCCACATGCCGACCACACCGTGCACCGAAATAGCACCGACCGGGTCATCGAGCTTCAGTTTGTCCAGGCCGAGGATGCTGAACACCACCAGCACGCCACCCACACCACCGATCAGCACGGATTGCAGGGCGCTCGGTGTCAGCGGCTCGGCCGTAATGGCCACCAGGCCAGCCAGCGCGCCGTTGAGGATCATAGTCAGATCGGACTTTCCGAACAGCAGGCGCGCGGTGATCAGTGCCGCGACCAAGCCGCCGGCAGCAGCCATGTTGGTGTTGGTGAACACTTGAGCCACGGCATTGGCGTCCTCGATGGTGCTCATTTTCAGCTGCGAGCCACCGTTGAAGCCGAACCAGCCCATCCACAGGATGAACGCACCGAGGGTCGCGATCGGCAAGTTCGCTCCGGGAATGGCGTTGATCTGCCCGTTAGGGCCGTACTTGCCCTTACGCGGACCGAGCAGCAGCACACCAGCCAGGGCAGCCGAGGCGCCCGCCATGTGCACCAGACCGGAGCCGGCGAAATCGAGGAAGCCTGCTGCGTCGAGAAAACCGCCGCCCCACTTCCAGAAGCCCTGCACTGGATAGATCACGCCGGTCATCACCACCGCGAAAGCGATGAAGGCCCATAGCTTCATGCGCTCGGCTACCGCGCCGGAGACCACCGACATACAGGTCGCCGCGAAAACCACCTGGAAGAAGAAGTCCGCACGCGTCGAGTAGTAAGGCGCGTCCTCACCGCCGGCGGCGACTATGTCGACTGCGTTCTCGTCACCGATCAGGAATCCCAGGCTCGGCAGGATGCCGCCATCCGGGCTGGAGTACATGATGTAGTAGCCGATCAACAGGTACATGATCGAAGCCACCGCATAGAGCACGATGTTCTTGGTGAGGATTTCGGCGGTGTTCTTTGCGCGAACCAGACCGGCTTCGAGCATGGAGAAACCGGCCGCCATCCACATCACTAGCGCGCCGCAAATGAGGAAGTAGAAGGTGTCGAGACCGTACTGGACGGGTATCAGTGCTGTGCTATCCATTGTTATCACCTTTTGCCGAGCGCCTCGCGACGCTGTTCGGTTAAGGCGCCCGGGTTGGCTCCGGGCGCACTCCGTGTGCTTACAGGTTGTAGCCGCGCTCGTTGTGCAGGCTGAGATCGAGGCCGACGGTTTCTTCTTCTTCGCTGACCCGCAGCCCCATCACCACGTCGATGACTTTCAGAGTCACGAAGGTGACGACGGCGGTGTACACCACCGTGAAGAGCACGCCTTTGAACTGGATCCATAGTTGCAAAGCGATGTTGTCCACCTCACCGAAGCCGCCCAGCGCGGGCGCTGCGAATGCACCGGTGAGCAACGCACCAACGATGCCGCCGATACCATGCACGCCAAAGGCGTCCAGCGAATCGTCGTAACCGAGCTTGCGTTTTAGGCTGGTGGCGCAGAAGAAGCAGATAGCACCCGAGGCCAGGCCGATGACCAACGCACCCATCGGGCCGACGGTGCCTGCAGCCGGAGTGATGGCGACCAGACCGGCCACCACGCCTGAGGCGATGCCCAGCGCACTCGGTTTGCCGTGGGTTATCCACTCGGCGAACATCCAAGCCAGGGCCGCAGCGGCAGTGGCAATCTGCGTAACCAGCATGGCCATGCCGGCGGTGCCATTGGCGGCGAGGGACGACCCGGCATTGAAGCCGAACCAGCCGATCCAGAGCATTGCCGCGCCGACCAATGTCAGACCCAGGTTATGCGGCGCCATTGGCGTGGTAGGGAAGCCTTTGCGCTTGCCAAGTACGAGGCAAGCCACCAGACCAGCGATACCGGCATTGATGTGCACGACGGTACCGCCAGCGAAGTCGAGCACGCCCCAGTCCCACATCAGACCACCATCGCCGCTCCAGACCATATGTGCGATCGGCGCATAGACCAGGGTGAACCAGACGCCCATGAACACCAGCATCGCAGAGAACTTCATGCGTTCGGCAAAAGCCCCGACGATCAGCGCCGGCGTGATGATGGCAAAGGTCATCTGGAACGTGATGAACACGCTTTCCGGGACGGTGCCGGTGAGGCTGTCGGGTGTCAGGCCGCTCAGGAAAGCGCGGCCGAGACCGCCGACGAAGGAGTTGAGATTGGTGACGCCCGCTTCCATGCCCGTGGTGTCGAAGGCCAGGCTATAGCCGTAGACCATCCAGAGAATGCTCATCAGGCCGGTGATGGCGAAACATTGCATCATCACCGAAAGGATATTCTTCGAGCGGACCATGCCGCCGTAGAACAGCGCCAGTCCGGGAATGGTCATGAACAGCACCAGCGCAGTGGCTGTGAGCATCCATGCCGTATCACCGGAATCAAGCGTTGCCTCCTGTGCCATGGCGATGCCGGGGCTTATCAGAGACAAAAGGGCTCCTAGCCCTGCGAATTTTCGCAGAGTCATGGTTTTACTCCTGGGGCGTGGGGGTTCGTAAGCCTGCCGAGGCAGGCAATCGCAAACTATTGTGGCTTCGCGCGTCGCGGCGGTAAGGCGGGCTCGGCTCGCTCGCCGATTGCGCCTGGTCTCGGGCGTCTCCGCCCGGCCAACCGTTCGCTACGTGACGAGGCCGATCAGATCGCGTCGGTGTCGGTTTCGCCGGTTCGGATGCGGATGGCCTGCTCCAGATTGACGACGAAAATCTTGCCATCGCCGATCTTGCCGGTGTTGGCCGCCTTGGTAATGGCCTCGATCACGCGATCGAGCTGATCGTCGGCAATCGCCACGTCGATCTTCACTTTTGGCAGAAAATCGACCACATATTCAGCGCCGCGGTATAGCTCGGTATGGCCCTTCTGGCGCCCGAAACCCTTGACCTCGGTGACCGTGATGCCCTGAACGCCGATCTCGGACAGCGACTCGCGTACGTCGTCCAGCTTGAACGGCTTGATGATGGCAGTGACTAGTTTCATGAAACTTCTCCCGTTTAGATGGACTTGCCCCAGAAATACGAACCCGGTTCAAGTCTAAGCTCAGTGTCTGGCTCTTGTAACGCGCCGGCATTGCCGAGCGACCATCCGACACCATCAACCGATACGACGAAACGTCCCGAATCGCCTGCGCACCGCAACGCTTCGGTGCATCTGTCATGGCCAGCCAAGCAGAATCAATGCCAGTTTTGCGAGAGGTGCGATCTGGCGCGCTCCGCGTCGTGCACGCGCAGTGCACCCGACACCAGATCAGCGAAGCCGCGCACCAATACCGGGCACGACCGTGCGGCAGCATGCCCACAAACGTGCACACAGGCGAAAATCGACCCCAGACCGGCCGTGTTACACTGCCCGCCGCTCAGAAACAGGTGATACCCATGTTCCCACCCAAAGCTTTTCTCGATGCCATCGGCTCCCAAGCCTCGCGTCTGTTCAACGGCGAAACGCCTCTACCCCGCCCGGAAATCGAAGCGCAGTTCAAAGGCATCGTGCAGGGCGCGCTGAGCAAGCTGGACGTAGTCAGCCGCGACGAGTTCGACAGTCAGATGGTCGTTCTCGCCCGCACCCGAGCGCGACTCGAAGCACTCGAAGCCAAGGTCGCCGAGCTGGAAGAAAAACTCGCGCCACCCGCCTCCGAATAAAACCGGTGGCGACACGATCAAAGGAGTGATCGGATGTCCCTTGCCATAGTTCACAGCCGCGCCCAGGTGGGCGTCGAAGCGCCCACCGTCACCGTCGAAGCGCATCTAGCCAACGGCTTGCCTTCACTGGCATTGGTCGGTTTGCCAGAAACCGCGGTCAAGGAGAGTAAGGACCGCGTGCGCAGCGCGATCCAGACCTCCGGTTTTGATTTCCCCGCTCGCCGAATCACGCTCAACCTCGCGCCTGCCGATCTGCCTAAGGATGGCGGCCGCTTCGACCTGGCCATCGCTCTGGGCGTTCTCGCCGCCAGCGGGCAGATTCCGGCGGACCGTCTCGACACACTCGAATGCCTCGGCGAGCTGGCGCTTTCCGGTGCGCTGCGCCCGGTTCAAGGTGTGCTGCCCGCAGCACTGGCCGCACGCCAGGCCGGACGCGCCCTGCTGGTGCCACGAGCCAATGCCGAGGAAGCGAGCCTGGCGTCCGGTCTGGTGGTGTACGCCGCGGATCACCTGCTGGAAGTCGCCGCGCACTTCAACGGTTTGGCGCCGATTGCGCCATTCCAGGCTCAGGGATTGCTACGTCAGGTCCTGCCCTATCCCGACCTGGCCGATGTGCAGGGCCAGGCTGCCGCCAAGCGCGGTCTACTGGTCGCTGCGGCGGGCGCGCACAACCTGCTTTTTTCCGGCCCCCCAGGCACCGGAAAGACTCTTCTCGCCAGTCGTCTCCCCGGTCTGCTGCCTCCGCTGGAGGAGCAGGAGGCACTGGAGGTCGCGGCGATCCAATCGGTGGCTAGCCAGTCGCCGCTCGAACATTGGCCGCAGCGCCCGTTTCGTCAGCCCCATCACAGTGCATCCGGTCCGGCGTTGGTCGGTGGCGGCAGTCGGCCGCGGCCGGGGGAAATCACCCTCGCGCACCAAGGCGTGCTGTTCCTTGACGAGCTGCCGGAGTTCGATCGCAAGGTGCTTGAGGTGCTCCGCGAGCCCCTGGAATCAGGCTGTATTGTCATCGCCCGGGCGCGGGACAAGGTGCGCTTCCCGGCCCGTTTTCAGCTGGTGGCGGCTATGAATCCGTGCCCTTGCGGCTACCTGGGCGACCCCAGCGGTCGCTGCCGCTGTTCGCCGGACCAGATTCAGCGCTACCGCGGCAAGCTGTCCGGGCCACTGCTCGACCGCATTGATCTGCACCTCACCGTGGCCCGGGAAGCCACTGCGCTCAACGCGCCACCCACAATCGGCGAAAACAGCCGCGTGGTTGCCGAGCAGGTAGCCGACGCACGTCGCATCCAGCTGGCGCGCCAAGGTTGCGCCAACGCCTTTCTCGATCTGACTGGGTTGCGTAGCCATTGCCAACTGCAACCCGAAGACCAGCAATGGCTGGAACGTGCCTGTGAGCGTCTCGGCCTGTCGCTGCGCGCGGCCCACCGAATACTCAAAGTGGCGCGAACGCTGGCGGACTTGCAGCAGGCCGCGCTTATCGGCCGCCCACATTTGGCTGAAGCGCTGCAATACCGACCGGGTAGCCAGGCATCCTGACCGGCGAAAGGCTGCCCAAAGGCAGCCTTTCGCGACATACAGTGCGGGTTCATAGCGGGACACGGCTTGGCAAATACTTTGCCGCAACACGCCATATTGCGCTGTCACATCATGTAAGAACTCGTGGAGGCGACCCTTCCAGACCGTGTGAAAACGTAGCGAGCGAAGGTGAGGCAAGAACTAGGCGTCCCCACAAAAACAGGCGAGGAAGCGGACTGGGCTCGCATTCCGAGCCTGTTTTTAACGCGGCATAACCGAGCGCAGTAGTTTTCACACAGTCTGGTTCGCCCGGTCAGAAGTAGACCGTTATGTTAGATTGCATCCTCTTTCGCCACAGGCGGCCCACTCCCCAAAACGGTACCAAAGGAGCGCAGCATGGAGGCAAACAAGTCTTCTTCCACCATCAACCCTCCGGTTTTCTACGGCTCTGCCGTACTGATCCTCGCGCTGGTAATCTACAGCGTCGCGTTTTCCGAACATGCGCAAACGCTGTTCGGCGATCTCCAGGCCTGGATCATTGCCAATCTCAGCTGGCTTTATATCCTTGCGGTCGCCGTCATCCTGCTGATGGTCGTGCTGCTCGCCCTCAGTCGCTACGGCGACATCAAACTTGGTCCCGATCACAGTGAGCCCGACTACAGCAGCCTGACCTGGTTCGCCATGCTGTTTTCCGCTGGCATGGGCATCGGGCTGATGTTCTTCGGTGTTGCCGAACCGGTGATGCATTTTCTTTCACCCCCGGTGGGGGAAGGCGGCACGGTGGAAGCCGCGCGGGAGGCGATGAAAATCACCTTCTTCCATTGGGGGCTGCATGCCTGGGCCATCTACGCGATCGTCGCGATGATCCTCGCCTACTTCAGCTACCGCCACGGTCTGCCGCTGACGCTGCGTTCGGCGCTCTATCCGCTAATCGGTGAGCGCATCTACGGCCCCATTGGTCACGCCGTAGATATCTTCGCCATCATCGGCACGGTGCTGGGCGTCGCCACCTCGCTGGGTCTGGGTGTCACCCAGATCAATACCGGCCTCAACCATCTGTATGGCCTGCCCATTTCCGTACCCGTGCAGATCGGTTTGATCGCCGCCACTACGTTGCTGGCGACCATTTCGGTGGTTACCGGACTGGACAAGGGCGTACGGCGGTTGTCCGAGCTGAATCTCAGCCTCGCCGTTCTGCTGATGTTAATGGTGCTGATCGCCGGCCCGACGGTGTTCATCCTGCAGACGTTCGTGCAGAACACCGGTAACTACTTCTCGCAGATCGTCACCGCGACTTTCAATCTCTATGCCTACGAGCCGAACGACTGGATCGGTGGCTGGACCTTGTTCTATTGGGGTTGGTGGCTGGCCTGGTCGCCCTTCGTCGGGTTGTTCATCGCGCGTATCTCACGCGGCCGGACGATCCGCGAGTTCGTCACTGGCGTGCTGCTGGTGCCGACCGCCTTCACCCTGTTGTGGATGACGGTGTTCGGCGATACCGCCATTCATTTGATCCTTTGGGAACATGTCACAAGCCTCGGCGAGGCCATCGATAAGGACAGCTCGCTGGCCCTGTTCGCTTTCCTCGAGCATTTCCCATTCTCCTCGTTCATCTCGCTGATCGCGATCATCATGGTGGTGGTGTTCTTCGTTACCTCGGCGGATTCCGGCGCGCTGGTGGTGGACATGCTCGCCTCCGGCGGTCAGGAGAGCACACCGATTTGGCAACGCATCTTCTGGGCCGGGTCGATGGGCATCGTGGCGATTGCGTTGCTGCTGGCCGATGGGCTGACTGCGCTACAGACCGCCACTATCGCCAGTGCACTGCCCTTTACTGTGGTGTTGCTGTGCGCCATGTGGGGGCTGCTCAAGGCGTTGCGTTTCGACGCCACCAAACAGGGCTTGCGCTACCAGGCGCTCAGCACCACGCCCACGGCCCCGCAGGAAGGCGGCTGGCGTCGCCGGGTGCAGAACCTGACCAAATACCCGCGGCGTCGCGACGTGGAGAGCTTCCTCGCTGCGATTGCGACGCCCGCCTGCGCCGCTGTCGCCGAAGAATTGCGCCAGCAGGGTTACGGCGTGGAGCTGATGACCGGCGAGGACAACCTGACCGGGCTGCAGATCACCCATGAAGGCGCGCCCGACTTCATCTATCAGATCCGTCCACGCGGCTATCCGATGCCGAGCTTCGTCGCCGCCGACGAGGGCGATACGGACGAGCGCAACTACTACCGCGCCGAGGTGCACCTCAAGGAAGGCGGGCAGAACTATGACGTAATGGGCTGGAGCCGCGACGGCGTGATCGGCGACATCCTCGACCAGTACGAGAAGCACATGCACTTTCTGCACATCGTGCGTTAACAGGAGGCTGGAGGCTGGAGGCTGGAGGCTGGACGAAAAGCATGACGGGGCAACCCAGGCTTTCCATCCAGCTTTCCAGCCCTGAATCGGAAGTCAGATTCCGGACACTAGCGTCCAGCCGCTTTGCTCGCGTTACCTTCGGTTTTCAGAAAAACGCTCAACTCCGCCAGTGGCAGAGGTTTGCTGATCAGATAGCCCTGCACCTGATCGGCGCCGAAGCGCCTTAGTTGCCCGAGCTGGGCGGCCACCTCCACCCCTTCGGCGACCACTTCCAGACCCAAATTGTGCGCCAGGCTGATCATGGCACGGACCAGCCGGCTGTTTTGTGGGCGCCGCGCCAGCTGCTCGACGAAGCTCTTGTCGATCTTGAGCAGACTGATGGGCAGCCGACTCAGGTGCACGAAGGAGGAGAAACCCGTACCGAAATCGTCCAGCGAAAAGCGTACACCCAGCTCCGCCAGTGCGTTCATGGTGCCGCGCACCTGGTCGCTGCGGCGCATCACCGCCGTCTCGGTGAGCTCGAACTCCAGCCAGTGCGGATCCACCCCGCGCTCTTTGATCAGCCGCTGCAGGGTAGCCAGCAGTTGGCTGTCCTGAAACTGTCGAAACGATAGATTGACCGCCATGTGCAGCTCGCCGGCGCCGCTCTCGCGCAGACTCTGCATGTCACGCAGCGCCCGTGAGATGACCCAGTAACCCAGCGGTACGATCAGCCCGCTCTCCTCGGCCATGGGAATGAACTCGTTCGGTGCCAGCAGACCGCGCTCGGCATGCGGCCAGCGCACCAGGGCTTCCATGCCGACGATTCGTCCGGTCTCCATGCACAGACGCGGTTGATAATGCAGTTCCAAATCGTCGCGGCGTAGCGCCCGGCGCAGCTCGCCCTCCAGATCCGCCAGGTTGCTGGCGCTGCGGTTGATCCGTTCGTTGTAGCGATACCAGGTGCAGCCCTGTTTGGCCTTCGCATGACGCATGGCAATCTGCGCCAGCCACAGCAGCTGATCGGCGTCAGCGTCGGCCTTGGCATGCGCCAGTCCGAGACTGCAGCCAAGTATCAGGCTTTCGCCATCGAGCCAGTAAGGCTCGGCCAGCGCCTCCACCACACGGTCGGCCACCCGTTCGGCGCGTCCGGGTTGGCGGGCGGTATCGAGCAGCAGCGAGAACTCGTCGCCCCCCAGCCGGGCAACCAGATCACCCACCTCCAACTGCGCCTTCAAGCGCGCCACCACCTGCAGAATGAGGCGATCCCCGGCCTGATGGCCAAGCGTGTCGTTGACTCGGCGGAAATTGTCCAGATCGAGAAGGCCGAGCACCAGCCCTTCGCCCTCGTGCTCGGCCAAACGTGCCGCGAGCAATGCCTGAAAGCCCTGACGATTGGCGATCCCGGTCAGCGAATCCTGTACCGCCAGGCGTTGCAGCGCGCCCTGCAGATTGCAACGCTCGCGGGCATAGCGCAGGGAGCGATGCAACATATCGGGATTGAGCTGCGGGCCGGTGAGCCAGTCGATCACGCCTTCCGGCATCTCATCAGGCTCTTCCTCGAGCAGTAACACCGTCGGCCAGGGGAAGCGAGCGGATGCGGGACGGCGACTTGGCGTCGTGAACAACAGGCTATGCCCGCCTTCGGCCAGATACTCCGTAACGGCGGGCCAGTTCTCGGCCACGATCAGCCGATGAGGGCTGCGCAACGCGTCCAGGGCGGCACGCAGACCTTCCCCCCATTCGGGCTCGTCGGCCAGCAGAACCAGACGCATAGGTTGTACGGACATGTGTATCCCCGGTTCGTGCGGAGCTGCAGGTGGATGACCACCTCGACAATTACACCTCCATGTGTGAAGCGGGGCGGGAGGCTGAGCAGCCTGAGCGGACGCCGCGCCCATAGACTAGAGGATTCCGGCCGCTAGCAAACCCCCACTTGCGACGACCGGCACCCATGTGGTCCCGACGCAGCTATCCCGTCGTCCCAGCCCTGCTAAACTCTCGCCCCCGCTTCTACAGACCAAACGAGAATGTCCCGACTCAATCCCCGGCAGCAGGAAGCCGTGAACTACGTCGGCGGTCCCATGCTGGTGCTCGCCGGCGCCGGCTCCGGCAAGACCAGCGTGATCACCCGCAAGATCGCTTACCTGATCCAGCAATGCGGCATCCGCGCGCAATACATCGTCGCCGTGACCTTCACCAACAAGGCCGCGCGCGAGATGAAGGAGCGCGTCGGCAGCCTGCTGCGCGGCGGCGAAGGGCGCGGACTTACGGTGTCGACATTCCACAATCTCGGTCTGAACATCATTCGCAAGGAATACGCCCGGCTGGGCTACAAGCCGGGCTTCTCGATCTTCGATGAGGGCGATATCAAGGCGTTGCTGACCGACATCATGCAGAAGGAATATGCCGGTGATGACGGCGTCGACGGGATCAAGAATTACATCGGTAGCTGGAAGAACGACCTGATCACGCCCGAACAAGCGCTGAGCGAGGCTCGCAATCCGAAAGAACAGACCGCGGCGATCGTCTACATCCACTACCAACGCACGCTGAAGGCGTACAACGCGGTCGACTTCGACGACCTCATCATGCAGCCGGTGAAGCTCTTTCAGGACAACCCCGACGTACTGGAAAAGTGGCGCAACAAGGTCCGCTACATGTTGGTGGACGAGTACCAGGACACCAACGCCAGCCAATATCTGCTGGTGAAATTGCTAGTGCAGGAGCGCGCGCACTTCACCGTGGTGGGTGATGACGACCAGTCGATCTACGCCTGGCGTGGCGCGCGACCGGAAAACCTGATGCAGCTCAAGGATGATTTCCCCTCGCTGAAAGTGGTGATGCTGGAGCAGAACTACCGCTCCACCAGCCGCATCCTCAAATGCGCCAACGTGCTGATCGCCAACAACCCGCACGCATTCGAAAAACAGTTGTGGAGCGAGATGGGCCACGGCGACGCGATCCGTGTGATCCGTTGCCGCAACGAGGAAGCCGAAGCCGAGCGCGTGGCGATGGAAATCCTCACCTTGCACTTGAAGACCGAACGGCCGTACAGCGACTTCGCCATCCTCTATCGAGGCAACTACCAGGCCAAGCTGATCGAGCTGAAACTGCAGCATCACCAGATTCCCTATCGCCTGTCCGGCGGCACCAGCTTCTTCGGTCGTCAGGAAGTAAAGGACTTGATGAGCTACTTCCGTCTGCTGGTCAATCCGGACGACGACAATGCCTTTCTGCGCGTGATCAACGTGCCGCGTCGCGAGATCGGCTCCACCACACTGGAAAAGCTCGGCAACTACGCCACCGAACGCAAGATCTCGATGTACAACGCCTGCGACGAGATTGGCCTGGGCGAACATCTGGACAGCCGCTTCACCGATAGACTGTCGCGCTTCAAGCGCTACATGGACAACCTGCGCCAGCAATGCGCGCAGAACGACCCGATCGCCGCCCTGCGCAGCATGGTCATGGACATCGACTACGAGACCTGGGTGCGCGCACAAACCTCCAGCGACAAGGCCGCGGACTTCCGCATGGGTAACGTCTGGTTCCTCATCGACGCGTTGAAAAACACCCTGGAGCGCGACGAAGAAGGCGGCATGACCATCGAGGAAGCCATCGCCAAGCTGGTACTGCGCGACATGCTCGAACGCCAGCAGGAAGAGGAAGAAGGCGCCGAAGGCGTGCAGATGATGACCCTGCACGCCTCCAAGGGCCTTGAATTCCCCTATGTGTTCATCCTCGGCATGGAGGAGGAAATTCTCCCGCACCGCTCCAGCATCGAAGCCGACACCATCGAGGAGGAGCGCCGCCTGGCCTACGTCGGCATTACCCGTGCCCGGCAGAACCTCGCGATGACCTTCGCCGCCAAGCGCAAGCAATACGGCGAAATTATCGAATGCATGCCCAGCCGCTTCCTCGACGAACTGCCGCAGGAAGACCTGGAATGGGAAGGCCAGGATGATGCGCCGGTGGAAGTGAAGGCCGCTCGTGGCAACGATGCCTTGGCCGCGATGCGGGCCATGCTCAAGCGTTAAAAAAGCCGGCAGCGGGCGAAGCACGAACGGCTTCAGAATTACCGCCTGACGCCCCGAAAAGCATCGCCCCGAGGTCGGGCCTCCCACCAAAGCGTCCTCTGCACACCACTCTCCCTGTGGGACGCGCACCCCCGCGGCGATGCAGCCCGAAGGATTGCCAAAAAGGCTGAAACCAGGGGTGGGCAAACGCACCTAGGCAAAAACCACCCGACAACACGTGAGGCTCCTTACGCCGCTTCAACCGCTGACAATCGCCTCCAGCTCCTTCGCCGCCGCGCGCAACCGGGGGACGAACGCCAGCAGCGGATCCATCGCACAGCGAATCACCGGGGCGTGGGTGAACAGGCAGGCGGTCAGTTCGCCGCGGCCATCGCGCACCGGGACTGCGCAGGCGACCATGCCGTCGATGAATTCCTCCGAGTCAGTGGCCAGATCCTCTTCGCGAATCCGCGCGAGATCGTCACGCAAGGCACTGAGGTCGGTGATGGTGTTGCGCGCCACTCGCTGGATTGGCAGTCGCGGCAAGATCCTTTCCAACTGATCGGGCGGCAGCGATGCGAGATAGAGCTTGCCGCTGGCGGTGCACCAGAGCGGTGTGTGGCTGCCGATGGGCAGGTTGATCTGCAGCGGCCAGTTGGTCTGCACCCGGTCGAAATAAAGCATGTCCAGGCCATCGGGAACCGACAGGCCGCAGGTTTCGCCGATCTCGTCGGACAGCTGTCGCAGGATCGCCTGACGCAGCGCCTTGTGCCGACCACTACCGAGGATGTTCACTGCCGTCGCGTGCAGCCGATCACCCGGCAGCAAACCGCCACGCAGGCCAAATTGCAGGAAGCCCTCCTTTTCCAGTGTCTGCACCAGCCGATGAGCGCTGGCCTTGGGAATATCGAGCTTTTCCGCCAGGGCGCTGGGCGACAGCGGTTCCGTCGCGCCAGCCACCGCCTCGATGATTTCCAGCACGCGGGTAATGGAGGAGCCTTTTTCACGGGGGGTACTGCGCATGGCGATGCCCGTTGCGGTAAGTGAAGAAACAACCGCCCAAGCGGCGGCAAAGTTTAATTGAAACGCGAGAGCCGAGCTGGTCCTTGTAGGGCGGGGCCACCCTACAGGGGTTCGTTTAGCTGCCGCATCCGTAGGGTGGGCTTCAGCCCACCGCCTGCGCGCACAGCATTCGAATCGGCAGCGAATCAGAACGAGCGCGCTTCGTCAGCAGTTACGCTTTGCCGCTGCCAATCGGTGGGCTGAAGCCCACCCTACAGTGCTGAAGCCCACCAGATAATCACCCGCAATGCCAAAGCGAAACGCCTCCCGGCACATCCCCGGCCTTACTTCATCGTCGGCATCGAGAAGTCCGCGCCAGCGCGAATGCCGGTCGGCCAGCGCCGAGTTACGGTCTTCATCCGGGTGAAGAAGCGCACGCCGTCCGGGCCGTGCATGTTCAGCGGGCCGAAGATCGAGCGCTTCCAGCCGCCGAAACAGTGAAACGCCATCGGCACCGGAATCGGCACGTTGACGCCGACCATGCCGACCTTGACGTTTTCCTCGTACTGCCGCGCCGTATCACCGTCGCGGGTGAAGATCGAGGTGCCGTTGCCGTACTCGTGGTCGTTGACCAGTTTCAATGCCTCATCGAACGAGTCGACGCGCACCACCACGAGCACCGGGCCGAAGATTTCTTCCTGATAGATGCGCATCTGCGGCGTGACCCGGTCGAACAGGGTCGGGCCCACGTAGAAGCCATTCTCGTAACCCTCGACCTTCAGCCCGCGTCCGTCGCAGACCAGCGTTGCGCCCTCTTCCACGCCCAGGTCGATATAGCCGGACACCTTCTGCTGATGCTCACGAGTGACCAGCGGCCCCATATGCGGCTCGGGCTCGACGCCCGTACCCGGCCCGGTACGCATCCCGGCAATCTCGCCCTTGAGCATCTCGACCAGATTGTCCGCGACAACATCGCCGACGCACACCGCCACCGAGATCGCCATGCAGCGCTCACCCGCCGAGCCGTAGGCGGCGCCCATCAGCGAACTGACCACTTGCTGCGGATCGGCGTCGGGCATGATCACCATGTGGTTTTTCGCCCCGCCCAACGCCTGGCAGCGTTTCCCATGCGCCGACGCGGTGCTGTAGATGTACTCGGCGATAGGCGTCGAGCCGACGAAACTCACCGACTGCACGCGCTCGTCGGTCAGCAGTACGTCCACCGCCTCCTTGTCGCCGTTGACGATATTTAGCACGCCTGCCGGCAGTCCGGCTTCGGCCAGCAACTCACCGAGCAGCATGGTCGCGCTCGGGTCCTTCTCCGACGGCTTGAGGACGAAAGTATTGCCGCAAGCAATGCCCACCGGCAGCATCCACAGCGGCACCATGGCCGGGAAGTTGAACGGGGTGATGCCGACGCACACGCCCAGCGGCTGCATCAGCGAGTTGGAATCGATGTCGCGCCCGACGTTGGACGAGAACTCGCCCTTGAGCAGGTGCGGGATGCCGCAGGCGAATTCCACCACTTCCAGACCGCGAGTCACTTCACCCTGGGCGTCGGAGAACACCTTGCCGTGCTCCAGCGAGATCAGCCGCGCGACATCGTCGCGCCGCGCTTCGAGCAGCGATTTGAAGCGGAACATTACCCGCGCGCGCACCAGCGGCGGCGTCTTCGACCAACCTTCGAAAGCGGCCTGGGCGGCAGCGATGGCCTCGCGGGTTTCGTCCGCCGACGACAGCGAGACATAAAGGCGCGGTTCGCCGGTGGCCGGGTTGAATACTGTCGCGTGGCGTTCGGAGCGGCCAGCGACGGCCTCGTTGTTGATCAGGTTGCCGAGGGTCTGCATGGGGTTACTCCTGGTTCCAGACGATTTCGTAGAGGTCGATGATTTCCGCTTCGCTGGGTACGCGCCGGTTGTTGCCCGGCGAGCCAGAGGCCAGCGCCTGCTTCGCCATGGTTTCGCGCAGCTCGAAGAAGCGCTCACGGGTGATGCCGAACTGCTCGGGTCCGGGCACCTGCAATTCCTTATTGATCGCGCGCAGTTCGGCCAGCAACTTTTGATTGGCCACATCCACGCTGTCGCCCTCGCCCGCCACACCCATGGCACGGGCGCAATCGGCGTAGCGCTCGGGTGCCGCCGGGATCGAAAAGGCTGTAATGGCTGGCAGCAACATCGCATTGGAAAGGCCGTGCGGCACGTGAAAGAACGCACCGATCGGCCGGCTCATCCCGTGCACCAGCGCTACCGAGGCGTTGGAAAAGGCGATACCGGCGAGCGTTGCGCCGAGCATCATCGCCTCACGTGCGTCGCGGTTGCCCGGCTCGTGATAGGCCGCGCGCAAATTAGGCGCCAGCAGACGCATGGCCTGCAGCGCCTGGGCATCGCTGTAGAGGCTGGCCTTGCGGCTGACGTAGGCCTCGATGGCGTGGGTCAGCGCATCGATACCGGTATCGGCGGTTACCCGCGGCGGCAGCGAGAGGGTCAGCTCGTAGTCGATCAGCGCGGCCACCGGCATGAAGCCAAGGCCGGCGCAGAGCATTTTCTCGTCGCTGGTTTCGTCGGTGATGATGGTGAAACGGGTCGCCTCGGAGCCGGTGCCGGCTGTGGTGGGAATGGCGATCAGCGGCAGACCGGCCTCGCTGACATCGCGCGGGAAGCGGTAGTCGCGCATCTCGCCGCCGAACTTGCCGAGGATGCCGATGGCCTTGGCCGAGTCGATCGGGCTGCCGCCGCCGAGCGCGATGATCGAGTCGTAGTTGCCCTGGCGGACCATCTCCACCCCTGCATGAATGGACGCTGCGGTGGGTTCGGGCAGGGTATCGGCGAAGCAGTCATTGGGAATGTCGGCCTTGGCCAGGATCTCGCTGATCCGCGCCACATAGCCGAGCTCGACCATCATCCGGTCGGTGACGATCAATGGACGCTTGCAGCCCAGGTTATCCAGCACGGAGACGATTTGCTGGCTGGCGCCGGCGCCGACTTCCATCAGGCGCGGCAGGACGATGCGATGGCTCATGGGTTTCTCCAGGTGCGGCCGCGAGGTCCAGGCGCCCGACAAGACGGTTTATCCGCCGGCGGGGAAGCGTGTGTGCACGCAGCGATTGCAAAGGGTGACCTCAGGGTCTCGTTGTTATTTTGGAACCATATGTCTCATTACTGCGTTCAGAGTAGGAAGAGCAAGCGGCAGGCGTCAACCTAAAATGAGACATTTTTTCTCGAATTAGAAATCATCGTTCCTGCTCGGAGCTTAGACGCGGCGCGATCAATCACGGCGACGTCGAATCGCTCCGCGACCGGTTCAGTCGGAGCCCAAGCCAGCCTGTTGAACTTGATCGAGTAGCTCATCGGCCTGCTCCTGCAGCCGTCGACGCGCCTGTCCCGCCTGATCGCGCTCGGATGCGTCCTCGACCATTGGCAGGTCGGCATCGACATTGATCAGCGCGGCGCTGAGCGCGGCATGAATAAGCACACCGCCAGCCTGCACATCGCTGCGCACCATCGGCACCACCTGCGGCCAGGCGGCGACCGCGAGGCTGAGCGCTTGCACGCAGCAGTGCGCCAACGCCAGCGGCACGGCACAGGCCTGACGAGACGTCGCCTGCTGCTGCTCGGGCTGGCCCTCATGAGCAGCGCTCAGATAATCACCGAACGCCTGCATGTCATCGTCGGCAAAGGCGCCCGGCCTACCCAGCAATGCTTCAGCCGATTGCACCAGACGCAGGCGCGCCGCGACGGATTCGTGATCCTCACTGATTCGCAGCCCCTTGAGCACCAGAGCCAGACCGATATCAGCGGTGACCGCCGCCGCAGCACCGCAGCCAGGCGTAGGCTGGTTGGCTGCGGTGGCATTCCGAAAGGCGGCGAGGCTCTGTGTCCAGACGCTGGCAGCTGCGCTCATGTCGATACCTCTTGCTAGCTGGCGAGCGCGGTGCCGTCGCCCCAGGCCAACAGCACGTCGAGCATGCGATTGGAGAACGCCCATTCGTTGTCATACCAGGCCAGCACCTTGATCAGGTCGCCTTGCACTCGGGTGTGGCTGAGATCGGCTACGCAGGAAACCGGATAGCCATTGAAATCGCTGGATACCAAAGGCCGGTCGTTGCACTCCATCACGCCCAATGGCATGTTCCGTGAGCCTTCGAGCAATATCCGATTGATCGCCTCGACACTGGCCGGTGGGCGTTCGGCGGTGAAAGTCAGATCGACCAGAGA
The DNA here is from genome assembly GCF_982611455.1 of Stutzerimonas sp. NCBI lineage: Bacteria > Pseudomonadati > Pseudomonadota > Gammaproteobacteria > Pseudomonadales > Pseudomonadaceae > Stutzerimonas > Stutzerimonas sp. The sequence goes on along the minus strand of NZ_CEXBBO010000001.1, from coordinate 105,792 downwards.
GACGTTGGGCGTCGGCACCCGCACCGACAGGCCATCCAGGCGCCCGGCCAGCTCCGGCAGCACCAGGCCGATGGCCTTGGCCGCACCGGTAGTCGAGGGAATCATCGATTGCGCGGCGGCACGGGCGCGGTAGAGATCCTTGTGCGCCTTATCCAGCAGATTCTGGTCGTTGGTATAGGAATGGACGGTGTTGAGCAGCCCTTGGCGAATGCCTACCGCCTCGTGCAACACCTTGGCCAGCGGCGCCAGACAGTTGGTGGTACAGGACGCATTGGAAACCACCCGCTGACTGCCCAGCAGGTGATGGTTGACGCCATAGACCACGGTCAGGTCAGCGCCATCCAGTGGATGCGAGGCGAATACCCGCTGGGCACCCGCCTGCAGGTGCTGTTCGATCATTCCGCGCTGCTTGAACTTACCCGAACACTCCAGTACCACATCAATCCCCAGCTGCTTCCACGGCAGCTGGCTGGGATCGCGCTCCTGCAACAGGCGAATCGACTGACCACGAATCTGCATCACGTCATCGTGAAGATCGACCTGCTCTTGAAAACGCCCGAACGTGGTGTCGAACCGCGTCAGATGAGCCATCGCCGTCCTGTTGCTGAGGTCATTGATCGCCTCGATGTGGATCTGGTTCTCCAGCTTTCGCTCGAACAGGGCTCGCAATACGGCTCGGCCGATACGGCCGTAACCATTGATGGCAATACGCAACATGGCGCTCTCCTGGGTCATTGAGGCTTTTAGCTTAGGTGGAGTATCTGCGCTGGCGTTCATCGGTATCCGTGAGGGATCAATGAAATGGCGAACCCAGGCGCCGCTCGCCAGTCGTAACCAGACAGGTCCGCTGCACCGGGCCTGCCGCACACCGGAAAAGGGGCACGAGCATGAGCGAGTCAACCCAGCCACCGTGGTGGAAAGGCGCCACCGTCTATCAGATCTATCCGCGATCCTTCGCTGACAGCAATGGCGACGGCATTGGCGACCTCAACGGCGTGCTGCGCCACTTGGATCATCTGCAGCATCTGGGCGTCGACGCCCTGTGGCTGTCTCCGATCTTCCGTTCGCCGATGGCCGACGCCGGCTACGACATCAGCGACTACTGCGACATCGACCCGCTGTTCGGCTCGCTGGCAGACATCGACCAGCTGATCGCCGAGGCGCACGCCCGTGGCATGCGCCTGCTGCTGGACTTCGTGCCCAACCACACCTCTGATCAACATCCCTGGTTCGTCGAGTCGCGCCGCTCGCGGGACAATCCCAAGCGCGATTGGTACATCTGGCGTGATGAGCCCAATAACTGGCGCGCCGCCTTAAATGCCGGCAGCGCCTGGACCTGGGACGAGCCTACTCAACAGTACTATCTGCATCTGTTCTTGCCCGAACAGCCGGACCTCAATTGGCGCAACCCGGAGGTAGTCGAGGCGATGCATGACGTGCTGCGCTTCTGGCTTGATCGCGGCGTCGACGGGTTCCGCATCGATGTCATCCATTGCACCGGCAAAGACCTGAGCTTCGCCGACGATCCGCGCTGCCTGTCCGGCCAACCGCTGGCCGATTTCAACGATCAGCCCTACAGCCATGAGGTGCTGCGTGGCCTGCGGCGGTTGGTCGATAGCTATCCCGGCGAGCGCGTGCTGGTCGGTGAGGTGAACATCCGCTCCACCGAACGGGTGTTGCAGTACTACGGAGCCAGCGATGAGCTGCATATGTCGTTCAACTTTCAGCCGTTGGATGCGCCCTGGGACCCGGTGATGTTCCGCACCTGCATCCGCGACGTCGAAGCGCTGCTGAAACCGGCCGACGCCTGGCCGACCTGGGTGTTGTCCAACCACGATAACCATCGCCAGCGCAGCCGCTATCAGGGCTCGCTGCGCAGCGCACAAGCCGCCGCGGTGTTGCTGCTGACGCTGCGCGGCACGCCGTTCATCTACCAGGGCGAGGAGCTGGGCCTGGAAGATGCCTTGATCACGCCGGAAACACAGATCGATCCCGGCGGCCGCGATGGCTGCCGCGCGCCGATCCCCTGGCTGGCAGCGCCGCCTCACGGCTGGGAAGGCAATACGCCCTGGCTTCCGTTTCCGCCGGAAAGCGATGAACTGGCCGCCGAACGACAACTGCATGCAGCAGGATCGACCCTTGAGCTCTATCGCCGATTGATCGCCGCGCGCAAACGCAGCCCCGCACTGCTTCACGGTGACTGGGAAGAATTGCCGTCGCACCCCAACGTCCTGGCCTACCGTCGGCAACTCGGCGATGACCAACGGGTGATCTGCCTGAACTTCGCCGACGAGCCCCACGCCTTCCCGATCAATGGCGACTGGCGAATCGAAATCGCCAGCGACGCTCAGGGCGAAGACGAACCCTATTCCGGCGAACTGGCGGCAGGCCAGGCGTTGCTCCTCTGCGCTAAGGAACACTGATATGCGACCACTCTGGTACCGAAACGCGGTGATCTATCAGATCGACCCGTCGTTGTTTCTCGACATCAATGGTGACGGATGCGGCGATCTGCGCGGCGTCACCGAGCGCCTGGACTATGTCCGCGGCTTGGGCGCCACGGCCATCTGGCTGATGCCGTTCTACCAGTCGCCGTTTCGCGACGCCGGCTACGATGTCAGCGATCACCTGCAGGTCGACCCACGCTTCGGCGACCTCGCCGATGTCGTGTATATGCTGGAAAAGGCCGAGGAGCTGGGTCTGCATGTGATGATCGAGCTGGTGGTTCAGCACACCTCCAGCGATCATCGCTGGTTTCAGGAAGCACGGCGCGACCGGCAATCGCCCTACCGGGACTTCTACCTCTGGGCAGACGAACCGGATGACAGCATCGAGCCGATCTTTCCCACCGTGGAAAAAAGCGTCTGGACCTGGGACGACGAAGCCGGACAGTACTACCGCCACCTGTTCTACAGCCATGAGCCGGATCTGAACCTGGGCAACCCGAAAGTGCTCAAGGAAATCGAACGCATCATGGCGTTCTGGCTGCGTCTGGGTGTGTCGGGTTTTCGCGTCGACGCCGCTTCACATCTGGTAGAGCAGGCCGGCAGCGGCGACAGCGACGGCTACTGGCTGCTCGAACACATGCGCGACTTCGTCACGCTGCGCCGGCCCGAAGCCGTGCTGCTGGGCGAGGTCGATGTAGAGCCCGAGCAATACCGCGACTATTTCGGCGAAGGTGATCGGCTGACGCTTTTGCTGAACTTCTGGGCCAACAACCACTTCTTTTTGGCGCTCGCACGCAGCGAGGCGGAACCCCTTCATCGTGCACTGGAACGCCAACCGGGCCCGCCCGAGCGTGCCCAGTACGCTATCTGGCTACGCAATCACGACGAACTGGATCTGGAACGGCTGAGCGATGACGAACGCGAGGAAGTCATGCAAGCCTTCGCGCCCGAACCCGATATGCGCGCGTATAACCGCGGCATACGGCGACGCCTGGCACCCATGCTCGAAGGCCATGAGCGGCGCATCGCCATGGCTCACGCATTGATGTTCGCGCTGCCCGGCACACCGATTGTCCGTTACGGCGAAGAAATCGGCATGGGCGACGACCTGTCGCGGCCCGAGCGCCTGGCGGTGCGCACCCCGATGCAATGGTCCAACGAACCCAACGCAGGGTTCTCCTGCGTGGGCACGCCGCAGCTTGCGGCGCCGCTGATCGACGAGGGGACGTTCGGCTATCAGCAAAGAAACGTCTACGCCCAAACCCTGCGCGATGATTCCTTGCTGGCCAAAACCGGCAACATGATCCGCACCCGTATCGGCCTGCGCGAGATCGGCGGTGGCCAGCACCGCCCGGTCGAGACGAATTGTCCATCGGTGTTCGCCATTCGTCATGACAATGACTCAACCGTGCTGATGCTGGTGAACCTGGCGGACCGAGCGCTCGACGTCGAGATCGCCGCCGAGGATCTGCAGGACATGGTCGACGTGCTGGCCGATAGCGAATACGAACAGCCCGAGGGGCACCCGCTGCGAATACACCTGAACGGCTACGGCTACCGCTGGCTGCGCCGTAAGCAACAATTGTTCGGGTAGGGGATGAAACGCGAATTGGACGTCACGCAATGGCGTGGATGGCGAGTCGAGGGCTTTCCCACCGATAGCTGGCGAAGCGCCGGAGACGAAGTCTTGGCTATCGCTGGCGCCGCGCGAGTCGATCTGGTGTCGCTGCAGCGCTACCGGGATTTTGTCTTCCGTTTCGAGTTTGCCCTGCCCGTCGCCGGCAACTCCGGCGTGCTCTGTCGCGTGGAAGAAGACGTCGAATTCAGCTGGCACAGCGGGCCGGAGATGCAGCTGCTCGACGATGCCGGGCACCCCGACGGCCATGAGCCGACCACACGAAACGGCGCGCTGTACGGGTTGCTGGCGCCAGAGCCGGCCACGCACATCGAACCGGACGTGTTCGTCGAAGCGGCATTGATCGTGCGCGATGGCAGCGTCGAGCACTGGTTGCGCGGCCGGCGAGTGGTCAGCTATCAGCTCGACGATCCGGCCCTGCGAGCGCGGATCGCCCAAAGCAAATTCGCCGGATTCCCACGCTTCGCCCAGGCAGCCGAGGGCCATATCGTGCTGCAGCACCATGGCGAGGCGGCACACTTTCGCCGCTTGTCGATCGAAACACTGGACTGAACGGTCCTCTTGGACCAACGGGCCGAATTGAGCGAGAATGCGCCGCTTTCCAGGCTGCGGAACACGCTGGCGGGTGGAAGCAAGATCGAAAACGGGCTGGGCGCTCGCCATGATGGCGCAGCGCCCGGTTGGCTTTCGGGACGGCGAATCGTCAGACGTACCGGGCCGCCCACGCTTGAGGTAGCGCGTTTGTGGAACAGCTGAAACAGAAGATCCGCAATGAAGGCATCGTACTCTCCGACCGAGTACTCAAGGTCGATGCCTTTCTGAACCATCAGATCGACCCTGTACTGATGCAGCAGATCGGTCGGGAATTCGCCCGGCTGTTCCGCGATGAAGGCATCACCAAGATCGTCACCATCGAGGCCTCCGGCATCGCGCCCGCGATCATGGCGGGACTGGAGCTCGGCGTACCGGTGATCTTCGCCCGTAAGCATCAGTCGCTGACGCTCACCGACCACCTGCTGACCGCCTCGGTGTACTCGTTCACCAAGCAGGTCGAAAGTACCATCGCGATTTCCACCAACCATCTGTCCGCCGCCGACCGGGTACTGATCATCGACGACTTCCTGGCCAACGGCAAAGCCGCCAAGGGCCTGATCTCGATCATTCAGCAGGCAGGCGCAAGCATCGCCGGGCTGGGTATCGTCATCGAGAAATCGTTCCAGGTCGGTCGCCAGGAGCTTGAAGAAGCCGGTTTCCGTGTCGAGTCGCTGGCCCGCGTGGCGGCGCTCAGCGACGGCCAGGTCGTTTTCGTCGAGTAAGCGTCCGCTTCACTCCCTGCGCCAAAGCGATACCAGCGCGCCCTGGGTCCCGGCGACCGGATCACTCACCGGTACGCCGACCCGCTCGGCACGCGCACGCGCTTCGTCGTGGCTGCGCTCGTCCGGGCGCAGCAGATCGTACTGTTGAGCCACCGGATAACCGCCCACCACCTCGAAATCATCGCTGGCGCTCAGCTGACAGTGGCCGGTGCCGGCGGGTAACACCAGTGCGTCTCCCGCCGTCACTTCGACCTCACTGCCGCTTTCTCCGCCGAGCATCAGCCGCGCCGAACCTCGCGAGACGCCGAGCACTTCATGGGCGGTGGAATGATAGTGGTGATAGTCATAGACACCGGCGCGCCATTGCGCCGGCCATAAATGGCTGTCGAACAGACTCTCGAAGGCAGCGGCATAGTCCGGATCGGCCAAGGGCAACTGGCGGTATACCAGCACCGGATGCGGGCTGTTCGGTGTGCGGCCATCACTGGCGAAATGCAGCTGCTCGGGTTGTGGGGCGGAACTGGGCATGGGCATTTTTCTCGCTGTACCAAGAGCCGTTGTGTGCGGCCTTCGAAAGGGTTTGAAGTTTCGACCCAATGCCGCGCGGCTTTACTCCCGCCAGAAACGACAAAGCCGCCCGAACAGACCGTGTGAAAACGTAGCGAGCGAAGGTTAGGCAAGGCAAAAACAGGCGAGGAAGCGGAGTTTACGAGTTGTAAATGAGCATTCCGAGCCTGTTTTTAACGCGGCCTAACAGAGCGTAGTAGTTTTCACACAGTCTGCGAAGGCGGCCTTGTCTGACCGGCCGAGACTTAGAGGCCGGACATATGCTTGATGGCGGCTAGCAGTTCGTCATCCGAGCAATCGGCACAGGTGCCTTTCGGCGGCATGGCGTTGATGCCGGTGATGGCTTTGGCCAGCAGACCATCTAAGCCACCCTCTTTATCAGCGCGCGCTTGCCATGCAGCAGCGTCACCGATCTTCGGCGAGTTCAGCAGGCCAGTGCCATGACAGGCGTTGCAAAACTGGCCAACCACGGCTTCACCGCTGCGGGCAGCGCCGCCAGCGGCAGCCGCCGCAGGGCCAGCAGCCGCGCATTCCTCACCTTGAATACATACTTCGCCCACCGGCTTGAGTCGCTCGGCGATGTCGTCGTTGGTCGCAGCCTGAGCACTCATTGCCCACAGGGCCACTACGGCAGTCTGCGCTACCAGGATCTTCTTAATCAGGTTCACCTTACACCCTCATGTGGCTAGACATGCCCGCGGCCACGGTTACGCGAGCGGCGGTTAGTATAGCGGCAAGCCATGCTTGCCGAAACAACCCGTGTTGCGCGGGCCTCGCCAGCGACGCTGTGTCGCATCGCCAGTTCGCCCAGTGCTGAGACTGATCGTCAGGCTTAAAAATTCGCCGGTGTCGTCGCGCTGATCAGCTTGGCAGGCGCATCGAACGGATTGCGGAAACGATGCGGCTTGCTGCTCTCGAAGTAATAGCTATCGCCGGTTTCGAGCACGTAGGTCTGACCGTTCACCGTCAGCTCCAGGCGCCCTTCAACCAGCATCCCAGCCTCTTCGCCCTGGTGCGAAAGCATGTCGGTGCCGGTATCGGAGCCGGGCGGATAGGTTTCCGCGAGAAACGCGATAGCCCGCCCCGGATGGGCCTTGCCGACGAGCTTCATACTTACCGCGCCGTCGGAAATATCGATCAGCTCGCTCGCCTTGTAGACCACCTGGGTGTCGCCATCTTGTTCGAAATCAGGCGAGAAAAATTCCACCAAAGACATCGGAATGCCGCTCAGCACTTTTTTCAGCGAGCTGATGGAGGGGCTAACGCTGTTTTTCTCGATCATCGAAATCGTGCTGTTGGTAACGCCTGCACGTTTGGCGAGTTCACGCTGGGACAGGCCCTTGAGTTTGCGGATGGTTTGCAGTCGAACGCCAACGTCCAATACGGGAGCCCCCAATCAAGAGCGGAGTGAAGAGGCCGCTATGATGGCAATGGCGTTCAGTATTTTCAACACAACGGGACGAAACGCGAAAAAGCCCCGGTCATTCAGGCAACGCCGCCACGACCGATAACTCGACGAGAATCTCCGGCTCGCAGAGCTTGGCCTCCACCGTAGCGCGTGCCGGGGCGACCCCATCAGATAGCCACTGATCCCAAACGGCGTTCATGCCGGCGAAATGGGCATCGATATTCTTCAGGTAGATGGTGACCGAAAGAATGTGCTGCTTGTCGGTACCCGCCTCGGCCAGCAGCCGTTCGATATGCGCAAGCGTCTCGCGGGTTTGCTGTTCCACACCCGCGCTCATGTCATCGCCCACCTGACCGGCCAGATAAACCGTGCCACGGTGGATGACGATCTGGCTCATGCGGGCGTTAGTGCGCAGGCGCTGTATGGGCATGTTTGTGCGACTCCTTGGTCGGGCCGTAACGGAAGATATCCAGGCCGTCAGTACTGATCTGGGTTCGTTTTTTTGCCAGCATGTCAGCCAGTAAACGACCGGAACCACAGGCCATGGTCCAGCCCAGCGTACCGTGCCCGGTATTCAGAAACAGATTGCGATAGGCGGTGGCGCCGATGATCGGTGTGCCGTCGGGAGTCGCCGGTCGTAACCCGGCCCAGAGTTCCGCATTGCTCGGATCGCCACCCAGCGGGAATAGATCACTGACCACCATTTCCAAGGTTTCGCGTCGACGCGGATTCAGTGACAGGTCGTGGCCGGCGATCTCCGCCATGCCGCCGACGCGGATGCGCTGATCGAAGCGGGTGATGGCGACCTTGTAGGTTTCGTCCAGCACAGTGGATACCGGCGCCATGGACGGATCGCTGATTGGCACAGTCAGCGAATAGCCCTTGAGCGGATAGACCGGAGCGCGGATACCCAGTGGTTTGAGCATCTGCGGGCTGTAGCTGCCCAGCGCCAGTACGTAGCGATCGGCCGTTTCCAACTTACCGTCGATCCACACGCCGTCGAGACGATCACCGGAATGCGCCAGGTACTGAATATCCTGACCAAAGCGGAACTCCACACCCATCTCGCGCGCCATCTCGGCCAGCTTGGTGGTGAACATCTGGCAATCGCCGGTCTGGTCGTTGGGCAGGCGCAGCGCGCCGCTGAGCTTGTCAGACACGCGAGCGAGCGCCGGCTCGGCGCGGGCGATGCCGGCGCGATCGAGCAGCTCGTAGGGAACGCCCGAGGCTTCCAGCACGGCGATGTCCTTGGCGGCGTTATCCAGCTGGGCCTGGGTACGGAACAGCTGAGTGGTGCCGCACTGTCGGCCTTCGTAATCGATGCCGGTTTCAGTACGCAGTTCGTCCAGGCAGTCGCGGCTGTATTCGGATAGCCGCACCATGCGCTCCTTGTTTACCGCATAGCGCGCCGCCGTGCAGTTGCGCAGCATTTGCGCCATCCACAGGTATTGCTGGATGTCACCGGTGAGTTTGATGGCCAGCGGTGCGTGGCGCTGCAACAACCACTTGATGGCCTTCAGCGGCACGCCAGGTGCAGCCCAGGGCGACGCATAGCCGGGCGAGACCTGGCCGGCATTGGCGAAACTGGTCTCCATCGCCACGGCGGGCTGACGGTCGACGACCACCACCTCGAACCCAGCCCGAGCCAGATAGTAGGCACTGGTTGTGCCGATCACGCCGCTACCCATCACCAAGACACGCATCGTTGCCTCCCACCCGGTTTACCGGCTTTCCGAGTCACCATTAGTGCGGAGTATAAAAAGCGCTGGGTAGTGGCTTTCACCATATAAACCGCTATCTTTGCGATTTATTCACGCCAAAAACCGCTTATCTGGAGGCGATACGCCTATGCGGACCAAGCATCAAGTCCGTCGCGAACTGGACAAAATCGACCGACAAATCCTCCGCCTGCTGCAAGCGCAAGGGCGCATGCCGTTCACCGAACTGGGCGAACGCATTGGCCTGTCCACCACGCCCTGCACCGAGCGCGTACGGCGGCTGGAACGCGAGGGGATCATCATGGGTTACTCGGCCCGGCTGAATCCGCAACACCTTAAGGGCGGGCTGCTGGTCTTCGTCGAGATCAGCCTGGCCTACAAGTCTGGCGATATTTTCGAAGAGTTCCGGCGCGCCGTGCTCAAGTTGCCCCATGTGCAGGAGTGTCATCTGGTCTCGGGTGACTTCGACTATCTGATCAAGGCGCGGATCTCGGAGATGGCGTCGTACCGCAAGCTGCTGGGTGACATCCTGCTCAAACTGCCCCATGTGCGTGAATCGAAAAGCTACATCGTCATGGAGGAAGTGAAGGAATCGTTGGAAATGCCGGTGCCGGACTGAGCAGTTGGAGGCTGCAGGCTGCAGCCTGAAAAGTGTGAGGCGGCACTGGAACTGCTTTTCTCGTCCAGCTTCCAGCGTCCAGCGCCTCTCGTCGGCACTTCAGCTTTTTTGCGTCGCGTCTGATCTCCGGTCTACCCTCCAGCCAGTCCAACCGTCCAAGGCTGAGCCATGTCTACCCGCCCAACACCCGCTCTCGTACAAGATCACGCCGCTTCCTATTACGCCGCCAGCGTCAATCGGAACCTCGAATTCGCGCCGTTGCAGGGCGAGCAGCAGGCCGATGTGTGCATCGTCGGCGGCGGTTTCAGCGGTCTCAATACCGCCATCGAACTGGCCGAGCGCGGCCTGTCGGTGGTGCTGCTGGAAGCCCACCGGATCGGTTGGGGTGCCAGCGGTCGAAACGGCGGCCAGCTGATTCGCGGTGTCGGGCATGACGTCGAACAGTTTCAGCCGGTGCTTGGCGATGAGGGCGTCGATACGCTCAAACGCATGGGGTTCGAGGCGGTCGACATCGTGCGCCAGCGCATCGAGCGTTACGGCATCGATTGCGACCTCACCTGGGGTTATTGCGACCTGGCGACCAAGCAGCGGCACGTCGATGGGTTCGAAGCGGACTACGCCGACCTCAAGCGCCTCGGCTATCCGCACCCACTGCGCCGCGTGCCGAAAGACGGTATGCGCGCGGTGATCGGCTCCGATCGTTATCTCGGTGGTTTGATCGACATGGGCTCGGGCCATCTACATCCGCTCAATTTGGCGCTGGGCGAAGCCGCCGCAGCACAGTCGCTGGGCATCCGATTGTTCGAGCGATCGGCGGTGAAGCGCATCGATTACGGCGCCCAAGTGCGGGTGCATACGGCTCAGGGTAGCGTTCGCGCCGGGCAGCTGGTGCTGGCCTGCAATGCCTATCTGGGGAAGCTGAATTCAACGCTCGCGGGCAAGGTGCTGCCGGCCGGCAGTTACATCATCGCCACTGAGCCGCTGCCCGAGGCGCTCGGGCGCGAACTGCTGCCGCAAAACATGGCGGTATGCGATCAACGGGTGGCGCTGGATTACTTTCGTCTTTCCGCCGATGGTCGCCTGCTGTTCGGCGGCGCCTGTCATTACTCGGGTCGAGATCCGAAGGATATCGCCGCGTATATGCGGCCGAAGATGCTCGAGGTATTTCCACAGCTGCAGGGCACCAGAATCGACTTTCAGTGGGGCGGCATGATCGGCATCGGCGCCAATCGGCTGCCACAGATTGGCCGGTTGCCGGACCAGCCCAACGTCTATTACGCCCAGGCCTATGCCGGGCATGGACTGAACGCCACACACCTGGCAGGCCGACTGCTAGCCGAGGCTATCAGCGGAAAGATCCAGGGTCGCTTCGATTTGTTTGCGCGTGTACCTCACCCCACCTTCCCCGGCGGCCAGCGCTTGCGCTCGCCATTGCTGGCGTTGGGCATGCTCTGGTATCGACTCAAGGATCAACTCTGAATTTCGCCGCTGCGCTGACGTCCAATTGCCAAGGAACGATAACCATCGACAGGAGTGACCTTGCGCATGCGTCTGCTGCTTGTGGCGATGCTGTTGCTGGCTGGCTGCGCCGGACACGTTGTCCCCACGACCCCGTCCTATAGGCTACCGAACCAAGGCTCGGCACTGGCCCAACGAATCGAGGCGATTGCAGCCGATCAGCCGACGGACGATTCCGGCTTTCGTCTGTTGCCTGACAGCTCCGAAGCCTTTTCCGCGCGCATGGAAATGATTCGCCAGGCCGAGACGAGCCTCGACGTGCAGTACTACATCGTCCACGACGGCCTCAGCACCCGTGCGCTGATCGATGAGTTGATCAAGGCCGCAGACCGCGGCGTCAGGGTCCGACTGCTACTCGATGACACCACCAGCGATGGCAGCGATTACCAGATCGCGACGCTCGCAGCTCACCCGAACATTCTCATCCGTGTCTTCAATCCGCTGCATATCGGGCGCAGCAACATCGTCACTCGTTCCCTCGGCCGCCTGCTTCATCTCTCACAGCAACATCGGCGCATGCATAACAAGCTCATGCTAGCCGACAGCAGCCTGGCGATCGTCGGCGGTCGCAACCTGGGCGACGAATATTTCGATGCCGATCAGCGCTTCAATTTCACAGACATCGACCTGCTCGCCGCCGGTCCGGTCGCCGAACAGCTGGCGGGCAGTTTCGACCTGTACTGGAACCATGACCTGAGCGTACCGATTCAGCACTTTCTCCGGCATCCGCCCAATGTCGACGAGCTGAACGAGGCGCGTCGGCAGATCGCAGGATATCTGCGAAGCGAGCGGGACAAGGACAGTCAGCGTTATCGACACCTGATGGGAACACTGCAGAAACCGTTGCTCGATAGCTGGCTGGACGAGCTGATTTGGGCGCCAGGCGAGGCGCTATGGGACCACCCGGACAAGATCGAAGCACCCGGCATCCCGGACGATAAGCTGTTGCTTACCACCCAGTTGCAACCAAGCATGGATGCGGTCCGGCGCTCGATGACCCTGGTTTCGGCCTATTTCGTGCCGACCGACGAGGGCGTCGACTATCTGGCCGGGCATGCCCGGGACGGCGTTGCCATAAAGATACTGACCAACTCCCTAGAAGCTACTGACGTCCCTGCCGTCCATGGTGGTTACGCGCCCTACCGAGTCAGGTTATTGAAGGCCGGGGTCCGGCTATTCGAACTGCGCCGCCAGCCGGACCAGGAAACGTCCTACAACCTGATCGGCGAATCCGAGTCCAGCCTGCACAGCAAGGCCGCTGTATTTGACCAGGAGAACGTATTTCTCGGATCGCTGAATTTGGACCCCCGCTCGGTACTCTGGAACACTGAAGTCGGCATTTTGATTCACAGCCCCGAACTAGCCCGTGAAGTACAGCGCCTGACCCTCGAAGGCACCTCACCGGCAATCAGTTACGAGGTGCGGCTGATCGAGCGCAACGGCCGCGAACAGCTGATCTGGATCGCCGAAGACGAGGGCCAACGAAAGGTTCTATTAGATGAGCCGGGCGGCAGTTGGCGTCGTTTCAATGCCTGGTTCAGCCAGGTGATCGGGCTGGAGCGCATGCTCTAGCCAGCCGGAACGGCCATACTTGGTGGCAAAAAGGCCAAGGCAGCCTGCCAACTGGCCGCTCCAACTTAATTCATTCTTTGGTGTGATACCGGCGTGCCATCAGCTGGTTAGGCTACCGCGTGTTGCCGTCGCATACGGCACTTGCTCTATAAAAATAAATAAGGAGCGCGACATGCCTCTTCGCAAATGGATATGGACGTTGGCCTTGCTGGCGAGCTGGTTCCCTGCATTGCTCAACTCCGCCCAAGCTCAATCGTTCACCGCGTTGGAAAGCATGCAAATACATGCCAACCGCGCCACCAGCAGTTTCCTGCTCTACCGCGGCGAGGGCTTTCAGAAAGCGCATCTAGCGCGCATGGAAAGCGACCTCCAAGCGCTAGACGCCACGGTAGCGGGCTTCCCTGGCGCCAGCAAAGAATTGCGGGAACTGCATCAGATTCTTCAGGCCACGCTGCGCGAAGGCGCAGGATTCGGTTACGAAGAAGACGACATGCCGTGGGGCTGGCCGTTGCAAATGAGCAAGGCGCTGCGTGACTTCCTTACCGCGGTGCGCAGCCAGCAAGGCGCCGATTTCCGCGCCGAGTTACCAGCCAAAGTGGAATACCTCGCTGTGCAGTACTTGAGTCGCGCCTATGTCGGCTCCTTCGAAACCGCCCGCGAGCAGCCAGACACCTACCTCGGCCAGGATGAGCGACGCCTGGTGCCCTCGATCGACGAGCAGCTCGCGGCACTGGACGACAAATCGAATCCGGCCGTCGCCAAACTGAAAACTCGCTGGGACTTTCTCAAGGTCGCGCTCGAGGATATGAACAGCGGTAACAACAGCTTCAATACCGCCTCAGGACGAGCCTTCGCGCCGATCATGGTCGATCGTCACGCGCGCAGCCTCAGCGATCAATGGATGGCGCTCGCCCCCTGACACGTCAGGCATCGATCGGGCGTTGGCGCAGCCGCACCGGTCCAACCCGCCCCTCGATGGCCTGACGCAGCGGCTCGCGCAAGCCGAGCAGAAAGCCCAGCTCGGCCGCGACGAACAGCGGCCCGATGATCAGCCCGGTCAGGTCATCGACGAAAGCCGGTTTGCGTCCTTCGAAGTAATGGCCGACGAACTGGATGACCCAGCCCACCACGAATGACCCGATCCCCATGCTCAGCCAGATGGTCGACGACTGCTGCGCCAGCAATGCGCCCACCCAGACGCAGAGCAGCAGCACCAGACTCATGAGCAGCGCATAACGCAGATCGAGCCGCAGATAGAACAACGCCGCCGCCAGAGCGACCAGCGCCGCCGGGCTCATCCAGATACCGGACAGTTCCATGCCGGGACGCGACAGCAACACCGCGACCGCCAGCACGATCATCGGAATGCCGATGAAATGGCTGAGCAGATTGCGCGGGTCGCGGTGATAGGCGGCGTATTGCGCCAGGTGATCGGTCAGCGTTTTCATGACTAGCTCCGGGTGGCTTCAGCTACAAGCTTAGCCAGCTTGTCGGCGCACCGGGCGGCCATGAGTGGCGGGCGAGTGCCAAAGATCAAGGCGCTTTTGCCAACGCGCCTCATCCTCGCGAATTCGAGCTATGGCTCGGGGCGATAGCCCAGACGCAGACCACCCCAGTGACGCCCGCGGACCATGATCGGCACCGAGATATCGTGCATCAGCTCGCCGGTGTCGCGACTGTAGGTCTGCAACAGCACCTTGCGCTCGTGACTGCCGCAGCGAGCGCCAGTGCGGTCATTGAACAAGCGTTTGCTGCGGCTTTTGACCATGTCGATCGCCGGGTCGCCCACCGGCGGCTGGCTGAAGGCACGATTGTGGGTCGGCACGTAGCCGTTCGGCGTGGTGGCGATGGCATAAATCAGCGCATCGTTACGTCCGAGCAGAGGTTCTTGGATCGCCGGCAGGACTTCATCGGCGTAGCGGTCGAAGCGCGTGTGATATCGGGTCGGATTAGTGCCTGGCTGGGCCTTGTAATTGCGGTCGAACAGGTCGTCGATCGTCAGCCGACCGGCGTCCAGATCGGCCTCGAAGCGCGCACTGATGGCTGACGAGCCGTCACGCGCCAAGTCGAAAATGCGCTGGTGATAGTCGGCGAGTTGCACTTCGGCGAGCTGTTCGCTGACGGCTTCGGCCTGACCGACGAGTTTCTCCGCCGCCTGCTCCAGCTGACGGGTCTGAGTCTCGCTGTCGAGAGCGTCGCCGCGCAGCTGGTCCAGAGCGACAAATAGCTGCGCAAGCCGCTCGTGATTACTTGCAGTGCCTGAGGTGATTTTCGCCACCTGGGTTTCGACATTTCCGGCCAGGTCGGCGATGCCGGTGAGCTGGGTTCCGGTCTCGGCTATCTGCGCTGCGGCTTCGTCGAGCTCGCTGGCCTGCTTCCGGATATGGCTGACCACCGCCGCGCTCTGTTCTCCGATATCGCTGATCATCCTTCCGACTTCGTCGGTGGCGCTGCTGGTGCGGCCGGCGAGGTTGCGCACCTCGTCGGCCACCACCGCAAAGCCGCGCCCGGCGTCGCCGGCACGGGCCGCCTCGATGGCGGCATTGAGCGCGAGCAGGTTGGTCTGGCTGGCGATGGACTGGATCACCTCGGTGATCCGGCGAATCTCTTCGGTACGTGCCGAAAGCCCGTCGAGCAATCCGCGGCTGGCTTCGGTCTGCTCGCTGAGCTGTTGCATGCGCTCGATCGCATGCTGCAGTCCGGCACGCCCGCCGTCGCTGTTGCGCCGTACTGCTTCAGCCGCTTCCAATGCCTGCCGCGCACGGGCGGCACTGTCTTGCTCGGTTGCGGTCATCGCCTCGGCACCGCTGGCAATTTCACTGATCGCCGCCAGCTGTGACTGCAGGCGCGTGGCGAGCTGCTCAGCACTGAAAGACACCTGAGCGGCGGCGAGTGCGTTGTGACACGTGTGTCGCGAGAGGTTTTTGCTCAGGTCGTTAAAGCGCTGAACATCGGAACCGGCAGTCGTCAGCTCGCGGGGCTGAGGGCGCCACGGACCGAACCAGGGCCACAGACCGAGCAGCAGAACCGAGATCGCGGTCAGGTAGAACGGCAGCTCCATCCAGCCATGAAACAGCAGCAGCCCCAACAGTGCCGCTGCGTGGAGTAGACAGGCTTTGGGGTGAAGACGGAAGGCAGGGCGCATCGATGGCCTCTTGTTGTCGTCCGGTAAAAAGCTGTTGTACCCATCTCCGCTACCAATGAACAGTACTTGGTAGCAAATGGCCTGCACAGCCGGGTTTACCGGGTTAGCGGCAGCACATTGCGAAGCTTAAATCCCCCGTCCTGCAGAAACGCATCGAGCCCGCGGCGTGACTCAGCGCGGCATATCCGGCGCGGCCAGCGGCAGGCCAAGCTGCACGCGCCGGCGCAACCAAGGGCTCGATCGATAGCGTGGCTCGTTGCCGTAGCAGGCCTGCATGGCTTCGAGAATGGTGAGGATGCGCGCCGGATTGTAGTGTTCGGCAAACCCCAGCGCCCCCTTCGGATAGCCCAGCGCAAGCTGCACGGCGCGGTCGAGGGTGTCCGGCGAGGCGATACCCTTCTGCGCAATTTCGCAGCCAAGGTTGACGATGCTGGCGACGATTCGCTGGCTGACAAAGCCCGGCGAGTCATTGATCACTTCCACCGGCACGCCATCGACGCCCAGCGCCTGACGCGCCTGTGCTTCCAGAGCAGGATCGAGCGCTGGCTGACGCATCAGTACGCGGCGCTTGTCGAAGTCGCTGAACGTATCCAGCGCAATGGTACGCACCGCCGGCAGCGCCAGTCGCTCGATGCAGTTGCTGGCATCCTCACCCAATGGCGTGATCAGGCAGATGGCCTGGTCCGATGGCTCTGCGCCGTCTTCGAGCATGGCGCCGGCTTGCTGCAGAATCGCGCCGACGCGTCCGCGAAGCTCGGGCTCGATGCTGTCGAGCCAGAATGGCCTATCGATGGTCACCGGTTCGACGCGAGGCTCCGGCGAGCGAATCTGCTGGCCGTCCTGATAACGATAGAAGCCCTGACCGGTCTTGCGTCCGAGCAACCCCGCCGCAACCCGCTGCGCGGCGAGGTAGGACGGCGTATAGCGCGGATCGTAGTAGAACTGGTCATGCACCGACTCCATCACCGCGTGGGAAATGTCCAGACCGGTCAGATCGAACAGCTCGAAAGGCCCCATGCGAAAACCCGGACCGTCGCGGAGGATGCGGTCGATCTGTTCCGGCGTGGCGATACCTTCGCTGAGGATCCGCTGAGCCTCGGTGCCATAGGCGCGACCGGCGTGATTGACGAGAAACCCAGGGGTGTCGGGCGTGATCGCCGGGAAATGTCCGGCATGCTCGGCCAGTTGAACCAGCCGCTCGACGACGGCAGGATCGGTGCGCTCGCCGCGGACCACCTCGACGAGCTTCATCAACGTCACCGGATTGAAGAAGTGAAACCCAGCTACCCGCCCGGGACGCGCACAGGCGCTGGCGATGCGGGTCACCGACAGCGATGAAGTATTGGTCGCGAGCACGGCGTCGGCAGCGATCAAGCCTTCCAGCTCGACGAACAGGCTCTGCTTGGCCTCGAGATTTTCGACGATGGCTTCGATCAGCAGATCGCAGCCTGACAACTCAACCAATCGATGTGCAGGCTGCATGCGCCCCTGAATTGCCGATAACTCGTCGGCACTCAAACGCCCCTTGGCAACGCTGCGTTCGAGCAGCTCACTATTGAACTGCAGCGCCTGATCGATGGCTTCGGGACGACTGTCGTACAGCCAGACCTGCTGGCCGGCGCTGGCGAACAACTGCGCGATGCCGCGCCCCATGGCGCCTGCGCCAATGATGCCGATACGGGAAAACATGCGAACCTCCTCGAATGGATGGCGTTGCGTCTGTTTTGAGTGCGTCTGTCTTGGATCGTTATCTCAACATCGGTTCCGCAGAGCGAAATGATATTCCACCTTAATTGACCGAAAGCCTAAAGACTGCCAGTCTCCTACGCAAGCCATCCGTGACCGAACGCCATGCATACGTCCGATTATTCCCCCGCCCTGCTGCAACAGATCCAAGCCTCCGTTACCGGCTTCTTTCAGGGCATCGGCTGCGAGCTGCTGGCTTACGGCCCGGGCCACGCCGCTCTTGCGCTGGAGCTGCTGCCCCGGCATCTGAACAATGCTAGCAACATGCACGGTGGTGTCATGGCGACGATGATGGATGTCGCCATGGGCCTGTGCGGTACTTGGGAAGCAGACCCGGCAGAACGCAGGGTCGCGTTGACGCTGTCGATGAATATCAACTTCAGCGCACCAGCCGCCGTTGGCAGCCGAATCAGAGCGGTGGCCACATGCCGCTCTGCTGGGCACAAGGTATTCATGGCCAGCTGCGATCTGCTGGATGAGGATGATCGACTGGTCGCATTCGGTGAGGGCGTTTTCAAACGTGGCGCCCTGCGCCGCGAGCTGCCGGCCTGATGACCGCACTACTGCCGCTGGCACTGCTCTTCGAGCTACTGGCCCTGATGACCCGGCTGCAGCTGTTGAGTGTCGTTAGCGGTGCTCTGCTGGCAATTTTTTTCGTCTGGCACTGGCGTTCGCTGATGCCTTACCCGCGCCGGCTCGGTGTCGTCACCCTGGCATTGCTCGGCTACTGGCTGCTGTCCGGTGAAGCTAATTGGCAACAGGCTGCACGCATGTTGTCTTCGGCGGCGTACTACGCCGCGTTCATCGGCGCATTGGGCTTGATGCATTGCCTGGTCAAGCGACTGCATCAACTCAGCGAGCTGCATCGGCTGTTGCTGGCAGGGCCACGTGCGTGGCTTTATCCCGGCTATCTGATGAGCACCTTCGCGATCAGTTCGATCCTCAGCTTCGGCATGCTCAATCTGATCTGCGGTTCGTTGGAACGCCATCTCGAACGCCGCTCTTATAACGACACCCAGCGTCGCGAAGGTCGACGCGGTGTCATGGTTACCTCGCTGCGCGGTTTCGCGCTTGTGCCTCTGCTAGCGCCGACCAGCGTCGCGGTGGCCATTCTCACTCGCGAAATACCGGGTATGAGCTGGAGCGCGCTATTGCCCTTCGGGCTGCTCGGCGGCGTGCTCTTATTGCTGTTCGGCTGGCCAGCGGAGAATCGCCGCTTGCAGCAACTGGCCACCCCTTCTATTTCCGAAGCTCAGACACGTTCCGAGCAGACGAGTGGGAGCTTTCGCGGCCTGCTTCTTGGCAGCTTGATCGGTATCGTGCTGATCGCCATGTTAGCCGCATTGACCTGGCTTTCCGCCACTCAGGCAGCGATGCTGCTGGTGCCGCTCGCCGTGATCACGATCCTGCTCTGGCAGCGGGTTGCGCCACACCAGGTGTTCAGCGAGGTCAGCGACACCCTCGTTGGCATGCGTAACGAGACCTTTATCTTCGCCAGTTCGGCATTGCTGGCCGGGCTGGTCGCCGCGGTGTTGCCGGTGCATCACCTGTCCGATCATCTGGGTGCCACTCCCCTTGTGCTGTTCGGGCTGGGTGCGTTCGGTACGCTGGCAATCATGGCGCTGGCGCTGCTGGGCGTTGCACCGCTGATCTCGCTGAACATCTGCGCGGCCTTGCTGGCACAGTTGGCGAGCCAGGGCGTGGCGGTGATGCAGCCGGCGGTGGCGCTGCTGTTCGGCTTCTCTCTGGCGATGCTGCTCTCGCCCTATGGGCCCTCAGCCCTTCTACTGGCTCGCCACGCCCAGCTGTCACCTTGGCGCATCGCCGTCGGCTGGAACGGCCGGTTCGTGCTTAGCGTATTGCTACCGCTGCTGCTGGTACCGCTGTTGGCATGAGCAGCGCGGCTCACATCCAGCCGTATTCGGCCATGGACAGCGGCTCGCCATCACCAACAATGAAGTGATCGAGCACCCGCACGTCGATCAGCGCCAATGCGTCGGTGAGCTTGCGGGTCAGCTGCCGATCGGCCTGGCTCGGCTCGGCGACGCCTGAGGGATGGTTATGGGTCAGGATGACAGCCGCCGCGTTCTGTGCCAGCGCACGTTTGACCACCTGCCGCGGATAGACACTGGCGCCGTCGATGGTGCCTTGGAACAACACTTCGAAGGCCAGCACGCGATGCTTCGAATCGAGAAACAGGCAGGCGAAGAGCTCATGCGGCTCATGTCGCAGCCGTGCCTTCAGGTAATCGCGTACCGCCTGCGGGCTTTCCAGTGCGGAATCGCGGCGAATGCGCTCGGCCAGATGCCGCCTGGCCATTTCCAGCACCGCCTGCAATTGGGCGAACTTGGCGGGTCCCAGGCCTAGATGACCGCTGAACTGTTCGAGATCGCTTTCGAGCAGCGCGCGCAGGCTGCCGAACTCGCTGAGCAAGTATCTAGCGAGATCCACCGCACTCTTGCCGGCGACCCCGGTGCGCAGAAAAATTGCCAGCAATTCCGCGTCGGACAGAGCCGCCGCGCCCTGCTCCAGAAGCTTTTCCCGCGGACGTTCCGCCGCGGGCCAGTCACGAATGCTCATGTCACCTCCATGTCGAGCGAACGCCCTACTCCGTGTGGGCGCTGTGCTATCTTAACGGCCTTTTATCCACGGCGACCGGCCCCTGCCGGAACCAGTTCTCACCCGTAACAAGGCAGGCCTATGCAGCGGCTTTATCGTAAACGCATCGTCCTGGGCGTCGGCGGCGGCATTGCCGCTTACAAGAGTGCCGAGCTGGTTCGCCGGCTCCGCGATCAGGGCGCCGAAGTGCGTGTCGTGATGACCAGCGGCGGGCGCGAATTCATCACCCCGTTGACGCTTCAGGCGCTTTCCGGTCACCCGGTTCATCTGGATCTGCTCGACCCTGCGGCCGAGGCGGCCATGGGCCATATCGAGCTGGCGCGCTGGGCCGACTTGATTCTGGTCGCACCCGCCACTGCGGATCTCATGGCGCGCCTGGCCCAAGGCATCGCCAATGACTTACTGACCACGCTGGTGCTGGCCACCAACGCGCCGGTCGCGCTGGCACCGGCGATGAACCAGGCAATGTGGGCCGACCCGGCGACTCAGGCGAACCACGCGCTGCTGCAGCAAAGAGGCATCCGCATGTTCGGTCCTGCGGCAGGCAGCCAGGCCTGTGGCGACGTCGGCATGGGCCGGATGATGGAAGCGGATGATCTGGCCCAGGCCGCCGCCGACTGCTTCGAGCGCCGCCTGCTAACCGGCCAGCACTTGTTGATCACCGCCGGTCCGACTCAAGAAAACATCGATCCGGTGCGCTATATCACCAACCACAGCTCCGGCAAGATGGGCTTCGCCTTGGCCGAAGCCGCCGCCGAAGCCGGCGCTCGCGTGACGCTGGTGGCCGGCCCGGTGTTTCTACCGACGCCCGACAGGGTCCAGCGAATCGATGTAGTCAGCGCCCGCGACATGCTCGCCGCGTGCGAAGCGGCGATGCCCTGTGACCTGTTCATCGCAGCCGCCGCCGTTGCGGACTATCGGCCGGAAGTGGTCGCGCCGCATAAGTTGAAGAAAGACCCCACCAAAGGTGATGGCTTGCTTCTGCAGATGGTCCGCAATCCCGATATTCTCGCCACGCTGGCCGGACGCGAAGACCGCCCGTTCAGCGTCGGCTTCGCCGCCGAAACCGAAAACTTGCTGGAATACGCCACGCGCAAGCTGCGTGACAAGAATCTCGACCTTATCGTCGCCAACGACGTTGCCAACCCCAGCATCGGCTTCAACAGCGAAGAAAATGCTGTCACGGTCATCGACCGTCAGCAGCACGAAACCCGCTTCAGCCAGGCCAGCAAAGGGCATATCGCCCGTCAGCTGATCGCCTTCATCGCCGACCGTTTTCATCAGGCCTGATCATGCACAAACTCCAAGCAAAGATTCTCGACCCACGCCTTGGCCGGGATTTTCCCCTGCCCGCCTATGCCACAAGTGGTTCCGCCGGCCTCGATCTGCGCGCCATGCTGCCGGCCGACGCCACCCTCGAACCGGGCCAGACCCTACTGATCCCCACCGGACTGTCGATCCATATCGCCGACCCGAATCTCGCGGCGCTGGTGCTGCCACGTTCAGGGCTCGGTCACAAGCACGGCATCGTGCTGGGCAACCTGGTCGGCCTGATCGACTCCGACTACCAAGGCGAGCTGATGGTTTCTTGCTGGAACCGCGGCCAGACCCGATTCGAGATCGCGGTTGGCGAACGGATCGCGCAGCTGATGCTGGTGCCGGTGATCCAGGCACAGTTCGAACTGGTGAACGACTTCGATAGCAGCGACCGCGGCGCGGGCGGCTTCGGTCACTCCGGTAGCCACTGAATCAGACCCGCCTTTCAGGACGATCCGAGGAGCTCCATGAAACTCTTCAAGCGCACCGCCAAGGACACCGGCGTACTCAATCCCGCCGACACTACATCATCCCCGGCACGCCGTAGCGTCGGACTCAAAACCCTGATGCCGGGGCTGCTGCCAGGCTTGCTGGGCCTCGCCATCGCTGGCGCTCTGCTCTGGACCGCGCTCCAAGCCAGCCAGCAGCAGCATGCATCCGAGCTGGTACAGGCCTGGGGTCAAAGCCAGGCCTCGGCGGTCGAGCAGGCCCTTCGTCAACTCGCTGAAAACACCCGCGCGGCGGCCAGCGACCCCCAACTTCTCGAAGCTTTGCGCAGCGAACAACCCGAGCGGATACGTGCCGCTGAACGTGAGCTCGGCTACCGCGACGGCGTAGTCGATGCACATCTCAGTCTGCGCGGCCAGGCCCAGCAGAACCCGGACCGTCCCGGACCGCTGAACTTCGCCGCGCTGGACCTGTTGCAACGTGCTGAAAACGGCCAGCCCCCAGCGCCCGAAGCGTTCAAGGTCGGCAATCGCTGGCTGCTCTACAGCGCCGTCGCGCTACGCTCGGCCCCGCAACAGCCGGCCGAGGGCACGCTGCTGCTGGTCACCAGTCTGGAGCGCTTCCTGGCCACACTTCCAAAGCTGCCCGCCGAGGCCGGCCAGCTACGCCTGGTTCAGCAATTCAATAGCGCGCCCGCGCAGTTGCTCACACAACGGGGCGGCGCGGGAGTGGAAAGCAAGACGATAACGCTGCCCAGCGGTAACCCGAACTGGAAACTCAGTTTTCTGCCCGGCGCGAGCTTGGACGCCGCGACACCGTCACCGCTTCTGTTGCTCGCCGCGGCGCTGGCAGCACTTTGCGGTCTTCTGCTCGGTTTGCAACTGGTGCTCAGCGCCCAGCAGCGGCGGCTTCGCGAAGATGTCATGCACTTGGGTCAGATGGTGCAGGAACTCTCCAACGGCAAGACCATCAAAACACCGGCTTTGAGCCTGCCAGCGCTTAATGCGCTGGCCAAGAGCCTGGTCCGTCTGCCGCTCCGCACCGCCGGGATGGCCGCGGCCAAAGCGCCGGCCACGCCACAGCCAGCTGTACGGCAAACCCAATCCGCCGAGTACGTCGATCCCTTGTTCCAGGACACCGATATTCTCGACATCGACATTCTCGACGAGGACCAGGACTGGCTTGGCCTCGATACCAAGGAGCGAGAAACCGCAATGAGCGCACCCAAAGCCCCGCAATTGCCCGCCAGCATTTTCCGCGCTTACGACATCCGTGGCGTAGTCGGCGATACCTTGACCAACGAAACCGCCTATTGGATTGGACGCGCAGTCGGCTCCGAGAGCCTCGCCCAGGGCGAACCGAATGTCTCGGTCGGCCGCGATGGTCGCCTGTCCGGGCCGGAACTGGTCCAGCACCTGATCCAGGGCCTGGTTGACAGCGGCTGCAGTGTTAGCGACGTCGGCATGGTACCGACCCCGGTGCTCTACTATGCGGCCAACGTTCTGGCCGGCAAATCCGGCGTGATGCTGACGGGCAGTCACAACCCGCCGGACTACAACGGCTTCAAGATCGTCATTGCCGGCGACACCTTGGCCAATGAGCAGATTCAGGCGTTGCGCCAGCGCATCGAGACTGGCGACCTCGCAGAGGGCATCGGTCAGGCCGAGCAGGTCGACGTACTGGAAAGTTACTTCAAGCGAATCCGCGACGACATCGCGCTAGCCAAACCGCTCAAGGTAGTAGTCGACTGCGGCAACGGCGTCGCTGGCGTCATCGCCCCGCAACTGATCGAATCGCTGGGCTGCAAAGTCATCCCGTTGTTCTGCGATGTCGATGGCAACTTCCCCAATCATCACCCGGACCCGGGCAAGCTGGAAAACCTCGAAGACCTGATTGCCAAGGTCAAGTCCGAAAATGCCGATCTGGGCCTGGCCTTCGACGGTGACGGCGACCGTGTCGGAGTAGTGACCAATGCAGGCACCGTGGTGTATCCCGACCGTCTGCTGATGCTATTCGCCAAGGACGTGGTTTCACGCAATCCGGGTGCAGACATCATCTTCGACGTCAAATGCACGCGCCGCCTGACCCCATTGATCAGTGGCTATGGTGGACGCCCGGTGATGTGGAAGACCGGTCACTCATTAATCAAGAAGAAGATGAAAGAAACTGGCGCACTGTTGGCCGGCGAGATGAGCGGACACATCTTCTTCAAGGAGCGCTGGTACGGCTTCGACGATGGTATTTACAGCGCCGTCCGCCTGCTGGAAATTCTCAGCCAGGACAAGCGCCCTGCCGAGCAGGTCTTTGCCGCCTTCCCGAACGACATTTCCACACCGGAAATCAACATCAAGGTCACCGAGGAAAGCAAGTTCACCATCATCGAAGCACTGCACCGTGACGCTCAGTGGGGCGAGGCCAATATCACCACGCTCGATGGCGTTCGTGTCGACTATCCGAAGGGCTGGGGCCTGGTGCGCGCGTCCAACACCACGCCAGTTCTGGTGCTGCGTTTCGAGGCGGAAAGCGAAGACGAGCTCAAGCGCATACAAGAAGTCTTCCGCGCACAGCTTTATACTGTCGCGCCAGACCTCACCCTGCCGTTCTGATCTGATTTGCGGAGCCCTGCATGACCCTCAGCCGTGAAGCCGCCACCCAATTCGCCCAGGTTCTGTCCGAAGCGCTGCCCTATATTCGCCGGTTCGTTGGTAAGACACTGGTCATCAAATACGGCGGCAACGCGATGGAAAGCGAGGAGCTGAAGACCGGCTTCGCCCGCGACATCGTGCTGATGAAAGCAGTGGGCATAAACCCTGTGGTGGTTCACGGCGGCGGCCCGCAAATCGGCGATCTGCTCAAGCGCCTGAATATCGAAAGCCAGTTCATCGACGGCATGCGGGTGACCGACAGCCAGACCATGGACGTGGTGGAGATGGTCCTCGGTGGTCAGGTCAACAAGAGCATCGTCAGCCTGATCAACCAGCACGGCGGCAGCGCCATCGGCCTGACCGGCAAAGATGCCAAACTGATCCGCGCCAAGAAGCTCAAGGCCAGCCGCCAGACAGCAGAGATGAGCTCACCGGAAATCATCGATATCGGCCAGGTCGGCGAAGTCACCGGAATCAACACCGAACTACTGGAGATGCTGGTTCGTGGCAACTTCATTCCGGTCATCGCACCGATTGGCGTGGGCCCGGATGGCGAGTCTTACAACATCAATGCCGATCTGGTGGCAGGCAAGGTTGCCGAGGCGCTGAGATCCGAGAAGCTAATGCTGCTGACCAACATTGCCGGCCTGATGGACAAGCAGGGCCATGTGCTCACAGGGCTGACCACGGCGCAAGTCGATGAGCTGATCGCCGATGGCACCATTTACGGCGGCATGCTGCCAAAGATTCGCTGCGCATTGGAAGCGGTACAGGGTGGCGTGCATAGCGCCCACATCATCGACGGCCGCGTGCCCAACGCGGTGTTGCTGGAGATTTTCACCGACATCGGCGTCGGCACCCTGATCACCAACCGCAAGTAAACTCCGGTTCATAACTGAAGAAGCCCAGCCTTCCACTTGAAGAGCTGGGCTTCTTTTTGCAGGTCTGCCTATTGGGACTGGCCGAGCAGCTCGGCGACTCGCTCTCGCTCTTTGCCAAAACTAACCTCGGCTTTATTGCGGGCCTGCTTGTAACGCTCGATATCGCGCCGCAGGCTGGCCTGCTCCTTGTTGAGGTTGTCGATCTGCGTCAGCAACTGTTGGGGCACTTGGCGACCG
The DNA here is from genome assembly GCF_982611455.1 of Stutzerimonas sp. NCBI lineage: Bacteria > Pseudomonadati > Pseudomonadota > Gammaproteobacteria > Pseudomonadales > Pseudomonadaceae > Stutzerimonas > Stutzerimonas sp. The sequence goes on along the minus strand of NZ_CEXBBO010000001.1, from coordinate 79,954 downwards.
GCACGCTCATGCCCCGCCGCCTGACTTTGCAGATTGGCTTGCTGGGTGCGCAGCGCCTGCAAATTGCCGCGTGTGATGCCGATTACGCTGTCCAGCTCCGACAGCTTTCTCGCCTGGGCTCGCTCGACATCCTTGACGCTGGCATACAGACGCAGCAATTGCGCATCCGACCCGGCGCGAGCCTTGGCTTCGAGCAAACGTTGGCGCTCTTCGGCCGTCGGCGCTGGCGGCACCACTCGAGTGACCCGCCCTTGGTCATTGAGCACTTCATAGCCCTTGCCGATATGCTGGGGCGGGACACCGTGTCGATCGAGCACCACCACGCCCTTATCGTCGACATAGCGATACAGGTCAGCCTGGGCAGCCATTGCACCCAACAAGCCACACAGCAAAAGCACCCTGCTCCCTATCTGCATTCTTCAGCCTCTTCCGTAATTCGGTGCGTTCGGTACAGCCACTCGAAACGCCTATTATTTTTTATGTTCGGACAGCGCCCAGCTTATACAACCAGCCAGACTTGAGCAGCAATAAGCACACCAACAAGAGGGTCAGGCAGTACGGCAACATCAACCGCAGCGACCAAGCGCGGCGCCGTCAAACCAACGGCGCTCAGCGAAAGTCATTTTGAGTAGCTTAGAACGTTCAATCCACACAGACCCAAAACATGCAGCACGGTAAACGTCGCAAATATATGCAGATAAGGAATCCGTCCCTATTCGTCAGTTGCTGACGCAAAACAGGACATCGGACTCAAGCATCACGCCCCAATAGCGGATGGCGGCGTTGTCTCAGCCACCTATTCGAAACAAACCCTGCTCATATCCCGTATTGATCCCGGTAAGCCTCAACCGCCGGCAAGTGCCGTTTGAGTTGTTCATCCTGAGCCAGGAATTCCAGCACCTGCGTGAGGGAAACAATGCTCACCACCGGCACGCCATAGTCGCGTTCCACTTCCTGAATGGCCGATAACTGACCCTGGCCGCGCTCCTGCCGGTTGAGCGCGATAAGAACACCGGCGGCCTCAGCACCTTCCGCACGGATGATCTGCATCACCTCGCGAATCGCGGTTCCGGCGGTAATGACGTCATCGACAATCAGCACACGTCCGGTGAGCGGCGATCCGACCAGCGTACCGCCTTCACCGTGATCCTTGGCCTCCTTGCGATTGAAGCACCAGGGCAAGTCGCGCTGGTGGTGCTCGGCCAGCGAAATCGCTGTCGCCGCAGCCAGGGGAATCCCCTTGTAGGCAGGGCCGAAGATCACATCGAAATCGATACCGCTATCGGCCACTGCTGCTGCGTAGAAGCGCCCTAGCTGAGCCAGTGCCGAGCCACTGTTGAACAGACCGGCATTGAAGAAGTAGGGGCTGGTGCGCCCGGATTTCAAAGTGAACTCACCGAAGCGCAGAACCCCGCGCTCGATGGCGAAGCGAATGAAGTCTCGCTGGTACGCCTGCATGAAGAATATTCCCGGAAGACACTGACTTAGCTAATTGCGAAGAGCTTGGGTTATCATACACGCACGTGTTTTTAGGGGCCATTTATGCGGATCATCAGCGTCAACGTGAATGGCATTCAAGCTGCGGCACAGCGGGGTCTACTCAGCTGGCTGCAAGCGCAGAATGCCGATGTCATCTGCCTGCAGGATACCCGCGCCTCCGTAGTAGAACTCGACGATCCGGCCTACCAGCTCGATGGCTATTTCCTTTACACCGTAGATGCCGAAATCCCCGAACAGGGCGGCGTTGCGCTGTATTCCAGACTGCAGCCGAAGGCCGTCATCATGGGCCTCGGTTTCGAGACGGCCGATCGCTACGGCCGCTACCTGCAGGCCGATTTCGACAAGGTCAGCATCGCCAGTCTGCTCCTGCCTACCGGCCGCGGCAGCGACGAGGAGCTGAACCAGAAATTCAAGTTCATGGACGATTTCGCCCATTACCTCGACAAGCAGCGTCGCAAACGTCGTGAATATCTCTATTGCGGCTCGCTGTATGTCGCGCATCAGAAACTGGATGTGAAGAACTGGCGCGACTGCCAGCAAGCCACCGGCTTCCTACCACCGGAGCGCGCCTGGCTCGACGAAATTTTCGGCAACATGGGCTATGTCGACGCATTACGTGAAGTGAGCCGAGAAGGTGATCTTTACAGCTGGTGGCCGGATACCGAACAGGCTCAGATGCTCAACCTGGGCTGGCGCTTCGACTACCAGATCCTCACCTCGGGCATGCGCCGCTTTGTACGCAACGCGCGCCTTCCTCGGCAGCCACGATTCTCGCAGCATGCGCCGCTGGTTGTGGACTACGATTGGACGCTGAGCCTGTAGGCGGCAGGCGGCAGGCGGCAGGCGGCAGGCGGCTCAGGGTGGCGGCAAAGGCCCAGAACCCCGCCAGGCCTTTTCTGCCTGCAGCCTGTAGCCTGTAGCTACTTGACGACCCGCCAGCAGAATGGATAGCGGTAAGGCTTGCCTTCATTGGCTCGGATGCCGGCGATTACTACCAGCACCAGCGCTACCACACTGATCAGCGCCATCAGGGGAAAGCCGATCAGGATCCACGCCAGCACGCCGCAGATCATCAATAGAATGCTGAACGTGATCTGAAAATTCAGCGCTTCCTTGCCCTGTTCATCGACGAAGGGATCCATGTCCTTCTTCAGCTGCCAGACGATCAGTGGTCCCAGTACGTTGCCGATCATCGGCACCAAAAACCAGAAGAACGCCGAGTAGTGACAGAACATCGCCCACTGCCGCGCTTGCGGTGAAGGTTGCGGTATCAGTTCCTGATCAGACATGGCGTTCTCCTCTGGGTCAGTCGGCGAGCGCAGCTTGCTGCAGCGCGAACAATTCCTGCATGCCGCTCTGTGCCAACGCGAGCATGGCGTTGAGTTCTTCCGGCTGGAACGGCGCGCCTTCGGCGGTGCCCTGCACCTCGATGAAACCGCCTGCACTGGTCATGACCACGTTGAGGTCGGTTTCGGCTGCCGAATCTTCCAGATAGTCCAGGTCGAGCACCGGCTCGCCCTGATAGATACCCACTGAAACAGCCGCGACCATCTGCTTGAGCGGATCACCACCCTTAAGCCCACCGCGCTTCTTAAGCAACTTCAAGGCATCGACCAGCGCCACCATCGCACCGGTAATCGAGGCGGTACGGGTGCCGCCGTCAGCCTGAATCACATCGCAATCGATGTAGATGGTGTTCTCGCCCAGCTTGCTCATGTCCAGCGATGCGCGTAGCGAGCGCCCGATCAGTCGCTGAATTTCCAGGGTACGGCCGCCCTGCTTGCCTCGGCTGGCTTCACGCTGGTTGCGCTCGCCTGTGGCGCGCGGCAGCATGCCGTACTCGGCGGTCAACCAACCCTGGCCCTGCCCCTTGAGGAAACGCGGCACGCCATTTTCGACGCTGGCGGTGCAGATCACCTTGGTATCACCGAACTCCACCAATACCGAGCCCTCGGCATGCTTGGTGTAGTTGCGGGTGATGCGGACCGAACGTAGCTGATCGGCGGCGCGGCCACTGGGACGCTTCATGGGAAATTTCCTACTTCATGGATTCTGGTGCCGGCATTATAGGAGGCTTTGGTGCAGAATTACGCGGCCAGTCGGCCGATGGACAAAAGCGCTGGAGGCAAAAAGCCATACAAGCACCGGGGGGCTGGCCATCGCGTTGTTTTTCGTCGTCCGACCTCGAGCACCTTTCGCGTCTTTTTGATTTACAATCCGTCGCCTTTCGCCATCGCACCGAGGGGTTACCCAATGATCCACAGCATGACCGCCTTCGCACGCGCCGAGCAGGCCGGCGACCACGGCACCCTCAGCTGGGAAATCCGCTCGGTGAACCACCGCTATCTGGAGCCGCACCTGCGCCTGCCGGAAGCCTTCCGCGACCTTGAGGGTGCTGTCCGAGAGGCACTGCGAAAAGGATTGTCGCGTGGCAAGATCGAATGCACGCTGCGATTTGCCGAAGACGTCGCAGGCCGCTCGATGCAGGTGGACAGTCAGCGGGCCAGCCAGCTGATTACCGCAGCGGAAAGTGTCGCCGCCTTGATCAAGCAACCAGCGCCACTCAACCCATTGGAAATACTGGCCTGGCCGGGCGTACTGGTAGGTGACTCGGTCGATCCCCAAGCGCTCAACAGCGCGGCTTTAACGTTGTTCCACAGGGTACTGGAGGAGCTGAAGAATGGCCGCCAGCGCGAGGGCGAAGAACTGGCTCGGCTGATCAGCGAGCGCCTCGATGCAATCACCGAGGAAACCGCCACGCTTCGCTCTCAGGTGCCGCAAATGCTCGCCGCACAGCGGCAGAAGGTGCTCGACCGCTGCGCCGAGATGCGCGTGGACTTGGATCCGCAACGTCTCGAGCAGGAGATGGTAATGCTGGCGCAGAAGAGCGACGTCGCCGAGGAATTGGATCGCCTGACGACACACGTGAGCGAGGTGCGCCGGGTACTGAAGTCCGGCGGCGCCGCCGGTCGTCGTCTGGATTTCCTCATGCAGGAGCTCAATCGCGAGGCCAATACCCTCGGATCCAAAGCGTTCGATACGCGTAGCACCCAGGCGGCGGTAAACCTCAAGGTGCTCATCGAACAGATGCGCGAACAGGTCCAGAACATCGAATAGCAACGACGCTTGGCGCTATATGACGGATCGGCCTCGAACCGCAGCCGCCAAGCCTACATTCAGTAACCGTTCAGAGAATCACATGTCAGCCTCCACCGGTACGCTCTACATCGTTTCCGCTCCTTCCGGCGCCGGCAAGACCAGCCTGGTCAAGGCCCTGCTCGATGCGCAACCGCAGACCCGGGTCTCGGTCTCGCATACGACCCGCCCCATGCGCCCGGGCGAGGTGGATGGCGTCAACTACCACTTTGTCGACCACGCAGAATTCCTCGAGCGGCTGGGGCACGGCGAATTCCTCGAACACGCCGAGGTGTTTGGCAACCTCTACGGCACATCGCAGCGCTGGCTCGAACAGAACCTGAAAGATGGCTATGACCTGATTCTGGAAATCGACTGGCAGGGCGCCCAGCAAGTCCGTCGGCTGATGCCGCAGGCCAAATCTATTTTCATTCTGCCGCCCACTCAGGAAGCGCTGCGCCAGCGCCTGACCAACCGGGGCCAGGACAGTGACGAGGTGATCCAGAAGCGCATGCGCGAGGCGGTCAGCGAAATGACCCATTACGTCGAATACGATTACTTGGTGATCAACGACGACTTTGCCCACGCGTTGATCGACCTGCAGGCGATTTTCCGCGCCAATCAGCTGCTGCAAGGCGCTCAGCAGCAGCGATTCGATGGGTTGCTTAAACAGTTGCTGGCTTAAAGCTGGAAGCCAACGTAGGCGATATGCTCATGACGTCCTATGAAGGGGCCCGATCTACCGTGAGCTTTTCCTTCTAGCTTCCTGCTTCCAGCTGCTTTTCACTTTTACTGCTTCCCTATTGGCTGGTGATTTTTTAGACTATTCCGTCCGCTCGCCCATTTGGGCATGCTTTACCGCTATTGATGAGGAACACCATGGCCCGCGTTACCGTTGAAGACTGTCTGGACAACGTAGATAACCGCTTCGAGCTGGTCATGCTCGCCACCAAGCGCTCGCGTCAGCTGGCCACGGGCGGCAAAGAGCCCAAGGTAGCTTGGGAAAATGACAAGCCGACTGTAGTTGCCCTGCGTGAAATTGCATCCGGCCTGGTGGATTATGACGTGATCGCACAAGACGACATCGTCGACGATGAGCCGCTGTTCGTGCAGTACGAGGAAGAGTCCAACGAGGCCCTCTAACTAAATGCCAGGTCGAGGTCGAACTGCAGATACAGCGCCCCGCCGGCAAGGAGCAACACTTTGCCAGCCATAGACGCCCTTGCCGATCGCCTATCGACCTACCTCGGCGCCGACCAGGTCAATCAGGTGCGCCGTGCCTATTTCTACGCCGAGCAGGCCCATGACGGCCAGCGCCGGCGTAGCGGTGAAGCTTACGTCACCCACCCCCTCGCGGTAGCCAACATCCTCGCCGACATGCACATGGATCATCAGAGCCTGATGGCCGCGATGCTGCATGACGTCATCGAGGACACCGGCATCGCCAAGGAAGCGCTCACCGCGCAGTTCGGCGAGACGGTCGCCGAACTGGTGGACGGGGTCAGCAAGCTGACCCAGATGAAGTTCGAGACCAAGGCCGAAGCGCAGGCAGAGAACTTCCAGAAAATGGCCATGGCCATGGCACGCGACATCCGCGTGATCTTGGTCAAGCTTGCCGACCGCCTGCACAACATGCGCACGCTTGAGGTATTGGCCGGCGAAAAGCGTCGCCGCATTGCCAAGGAAACCCTGGAAATCTACGCCCCCATCGCCAATCGCCTGGGCATGCATGCGATGCGCGTGGAATTCGAGGACCTTGGATTCAAGGCGATGCACCCGATGCGCTCGGAACGCATCCGCGCGGCGGTCCGTCGCGCGCGTGGCAACCGCAACGAAATCGTCGATAAGATCGAGCAGTCGCTGATTCACTGCCTCGAGCGCGAAAGCCTCGAAGGTGAGGTGGTGGGCCGCGAGAAGCACCTGTTCAGTATCTATAAAAAGATGCGCGGCAAGCGCAAGGCGTTCAACGAGATCATGGACGTCTATGCCTTTCGCATCGTGGTCGACAAAGTCGACACTTGCTACCGCGTGCTCGGCGCAGTGCACAGTCTCTACAAACCACTTCCCGGTCGTTTCAAGGACTACATCGCGATTCCCAAAGCGAACGGCTACCAGTCGCTGCATACGACACTGTTCGGCATGCATGGCGTGCCCATCGAGATCCAGATTCGCACCCGCGAAATGGAAGAGATGGCCAATAACGGCATCGCAGCGCACTGGCTGTACAAATCCGATGACGAAGAAGCGTCCAAAGGCACCCATGCGCGCGCGCGGCAATGGGTCAAGGGCGTATTGGAGCTGCAGGAGCGCGCCGGCAATTCGCTGGAATTCATCGAGAGCGTGAAGATCGATCTGTTCCCGGACGAGGTCTACGTCTTCACGCCCAAGGGCAGCATCATGGAGCTGCCAAAAGGCTCGACCGCGGTGGACTTCGCTTATGCAGTGCACACCGACGTCGGCAACACCTGCATCGCCTGCCGCGTCAACCGACGCCTGGCGCCGCTGTCGCAGGCACTGGAAAGCGGCTGCACCGTGGAGATCGTCACTGCTCCCGGAGCGCGACCGAATCCCGCCTGGCTTAATTTCGTGGTCACCGGCAAAGCGCGAACCCATATTCGCCACGCGCTGAAGCTGCAACGCCGCTCGGAGTCGATCAATCTTGGCGAGCGCCTGTTGAACAAGGTACTCACCGGCTTCGAAACCAGCCTAGAGAAGGTCTCCCAGGAGCGTATCAGGGCGGTGCTCAACGAATATCACATGGAAGTCGTCGAAGACCTGCTTGAGGACATCGGCCTGGGCAACCGCATGGCTTACGTGATCGCGCGACGCCTGCTGGCCAGCGAAGGCGAGCAAGCGCCAAGCGCCGAGGGTCCGCTAGCCATCCGAGGCACCGAGGGCCTGGTACTCAACTACGCAAAATGCTGCACGCCGATTCCGGGCGATCCGATCGTCGGTCACCTTTCCGCCGGTAAAGGTGTAGTGGTGCATCTGGATACCTGCCGGAACATCAGCGAAGTCCGCCACAACCCGGACAAGTGCATCCAGCTGTCCTGGTCCAAGGACGTTACCGGAGAGTTCAACGTTGAACTGCGCGTCGAGTTGGAACACCAGCGGGGCCTGATCGCCCTGCTCGCCGGCAGCGTCAACGCCGCTGACGGCAACATCGAGAAGATCGGCATGGACGAGCGCGACGGCCGCATCAGCGTCGTTCAGCTGGTGGTCAGCGTGCATGACCGCGTCCATCTGGCCCGTGTGATCAAGAAGCTGCGCGCAATCAAAGGCGTCATGCGCATCACGCGGATGAAAGCCTAAAAGCCAAGAAGAGCGCTGGAGGCTCGAAGCTGGACGAAAGACGCGTATTCGTTCAGCCTTCAGCCTCCCAGCGCTTTTATCGTCTTCTAAACGGAGTTTTACCATGCCCCGCACCGTCATCAATACCGACAACGCGCCCGCTGCCATTGGCACCTACTCTCAGGCGATCAAAGCCGGCAACACCGTCTACATGTCCGGACAGATCCCCCTCGACCCGAAGACGATGGAGTTGGTAGAAGGCTTCGAAGCGCAGACCGTGCAGGTGTTCGAGAACCTCAAGGCCGTCGCCGAAGCCGCTGGCGGTTCGCTGAAAGACATCGTCAAACTGAACATCTTTCTCACTGACCTGGGCAACTTCGCCACGGTCAACGAAGTCATGAGCCGCTATTTCCAACAGCCCTACCCCGCCCGCGCCGCGATCGGCATCGCCGCGCTGCCGAAGGCGGCACAGGTGGAAATGGACGCCATCATGGTGCTCGAGTGAACCGCGACCGCTCAGCCTAACCGCCACCCGACCGGTTGCAGGGAGCGCGACTGATGGCACCGCCCAACGTTCTGGCGCCGCGTCTGATTATTGCCCTGGCCGGATTGTTGGCCGCTTGTGCGCTGTATCTGGCCGAACCGCTGATGCTGCAAACCTTGCGCAACAGCCTGTTCGATCAATACCAGCGCTGGCAGCCGCGACCCGCACCTACGCAAACCCCGGTTCGGGTGGTAGATATCGACGAGACCAGCCTTGCGCGCCTCGGCCAATGGCCCTGGCCCCGCGACCTGCTCGCAGAACTGCTGGATCGCCTGCGCCAGGCCGGCGCCACAGTGGTCGTGTTCGATGTGCTCTTCGCCGAACCGGACCGCAGCTCTGCGCAACAGTTGCTTAAACAGCTGCAACTACCTCCCCATCTGGCCGCACAAGCCGCAACCCTGCCGGATCACGATCAGCTGTTCGCCGCTGCGCTCGAACGGCAACCCAGCGTTCTCGGCTTCGCGGCCACTCGCTCGCACTCGCAGGCAACCCCCTTGAGCCGCTTCGGTGTGCAGCTTCGCGCGGATGCCGAAACACCCGATTTCCCCACCTACACAGGAACCACCAACGCACTATCTCTGCTCGAAGCAGCCGCAGTTGGCAGCGGTGCCATGACCTTCCAGCCGGACGCAGACGGCGTGGTGCGTCGTGTGCCATTGATGATCCGTGTCGGTGCGCATCTGCTGCCCTCGCTGACGGCCGAAGCGCTGCGGGTCTATCTTGACCAGAGCCTGTACCGTGTCAAAACGGCGATGAGTGGATCGGTCGAGCAGGTCGGTATCGGCCAGTTGCCGCTACCGACCAACCGCAGAGGCGAGTTCTGGGTGCATTACCGCGCCGACATGAGCGCGCAGAGTCTGCCAGCCTGGCGGTTGTTAGAAGCCCCACCAGACGGTCAGTTAGAAGGCAGCATCGTGCTGATTGGAAGCTCCGCCCAAGGTCTGCAGGACCTGCGTTTCAGCCCGCTCGGCGGGATGGTACCCGGCGTTCAAGTGCATGCTCAGGCCATCGAACAGGCCCTGACCGGCACACCGCTGCAACGCCCCTTCTGGGCCAGCCCGGTCGAGGCTCTCGTCTTGTTACTTGCCGGATTGCTGCTCTGCGGCATAGCCCTGAATACCGCTGCGTTTACCGGCGCCTGGATCGCCGTGGGATTGCTGGCCACGCTGCATGCTGGCGCCTGGTGGGCCTATTCGCGCTACGGATTACTGTTCGACGCGCTCACGCCTTCGATCGGCCTGGCGCTGACTTACCTTGGCGCCAGCCTTGCGCGGCACCGCGCGAGTGAGCACCAACAACGCTGGATTCGCAGCGCCTTCTCCCGCTACATCTCGCCTAACCTGGTCGAACATCTGGTGCGCCATCCCGGGCAACTGCAACTCGGCGGCGAGCGCCGTTGCTGCAGCTTCGTCTTCACCGACATCACCGATTTCACCACTCTGATGGAGCGTCAATCACCGGAACACGTGGTCGGCATGCTCAACGAATATCTGGAAGGCGTCATCCAAATCGCCTTCCGTCATGAAGGCACCCTCGAGCGCATTGTTGGCGATGGCATGGCAATCCTCTTCTCGGCCCCCCTGATACAGGCCGATCACCCAGTCCGCGCACTGGCCTGCGCATTGGAGATCCGCCGTTTCACCCAGGCCCACACGGCCGCCCAGAACGCCGCGGGCATCGCCTTGGGGCGCACCCGCATCGGTGTGCACAGCGGTGAAGTCGTGGTCGGCAATTTTGGCGGCGCCACCCTGTTCGACTACCGCGCGCTGGGCGACGCGGTGAATACCGCCGCGCGGCTGGAAGGGTTGAACCGCTACCTGGGTACGGAGCTTTGCGTATCGGAGACGATCCGCGCGGGCAATCCAAACGCGCCAATGCGAGCGATCGGCAACGTCGTGCTCAAAGGCAAGGAGCAGCCGGTCCGTCTCTACGAACCCTGCGAAACGAATCCAGATAATGCCTACGACGCCGCCTACGCCCTTCTCGCGGATGAGCATCCGGATGCCGTCGAGGCGTTCAAAACGCTGCACGCCCAGCGGCCGGATGACGCATTAATCAACTACCAGCTGCAGCGCTTGCTCGACGGCCAGCGCGGCGAAAGCATCCTGATGACCGAGAAATGAAGCCGATCAGCGCACGCTGACCTCGACCCGGCGGTTACGCGGCTCGGATACGCCGTCGCGCGTCTTGATCAACAGGTTGCGCTCACCATGCGAAGACACGGTCAGATCGATCAGCTCGACTGCACGGTTCCTCAGCATATCGGCAACCGCCTGGGCTCTGATCAAGCCCAGCTGCTCGTTCCAGCCCGGACCACTGAGCGTATCGGTATGACCGATAACCGAGACAGCGGACGGACCGCGCAGACGGATCGCCTCGATGACCTGTTCGATGGCCCGCTGCGATTCCTCGGTCAGTTCCGCACTGCCGAGCTTGAAATACAGCTGGAAGCGTTGGGGCAGCGACGGCTGGGCGGCCAGTGCCGCGGAGAAGTCATGGGCGATGCGCAGCTCGCCGACATGGAACGGCCCCGAGCCGAGTGCTCTGGTACCGATGGCCAAGCCCTGATGCTTGCGATCAAGTCGTGTCTGGCCTTTGGCATCTTCCACCAGCACCGCGCCGGTGGTGCCGTCCGGGCTTTCCAGCAGCACCACGTAATCACCCGTTACGCAACCCGACAGCAGCAGGAAGAGACACAGCAGTGCGCATGAGTTTCGCAACATCCGCCTCACTCGCCGACCTTCACCAGGAAATGCGTACCGCGCACGCCGATGGTGCCGGTGGGGGTTTTCAGCTCGACCGCTTCGGGCTTGAGCTTGGCGATGACGCCGGAGATGAAGTTCAGCGTACCGCGGCTGATGCGTGCACTCAGCCTTAGTTCTTCGCGCGCAGGTTCGAATTGATATTCATCGAGCGTGAATTCGCTGTTGGGACCGAAGGACATCACCGTGTTATCGCTGAGAGTGACGCCCATCGAGCCTTGCGCGCCGGTTCGTAGCACCGCGCCGAGCACCACCGCCTGACCGGCGCGTGCATCGATGGTCTGCCCGCGACTGGTGACGGTCGCCTCACCCTGCACTTTCATGATGTAGCCGATCGGATCAAGGAGCGCTTGCGCCTGGCTCACCAGAGGCAGGGCCAATAAGCCGGCGATCAATAAAGGTCGGGCGCCTTTAAGCGCGGCAAGAAGATTCCCGTACATCATCGTTCCAGTCTCCGTAGCAAACCATCAGCCTTTTCGATCGCCGTCCGAAGCCAGCGCTCAGGTCGGCAGGCCGACTTCTACCGTCGTGCCGTCAGGCTTCGCCGCAGAATGCAGGATGACCTTCAGCAAATACAAGCATGGCTACGAGACCTGCGCCTCAGAGCGGCCACTTGGCCGCGGCCGTTCTGCTGTCAGACCGGCTGATTCGACTATGCAGAAGCGAACGATTCAGTTGACCGCGCGCACGCCGCGGTCCCACAGCGCCTGGTCGTTGAGCTGGCAAGTATCGACATAGCGCGGCACGCCACTGATCTCTTCGAGCTCGGTCATGCCGGCGAGCTGACTGACGATGCGATAGCGCTTGCCGGCGGCCTTGTCTTGCAGGGGGTAAAGCGCCGCGATCTGCTGCGCCAACTCGGTAAGGGTGGACATGGTGCGGGTACTGCTCTGGATGCGGAGGACAGGCTATTTACTACGGATCGCAAATAATTTCGCGCGATGGCCGACGCCTAGCAGGCCACTCATCGGAACGCCCTGTTTTCACCTCGATTTCGTGGCGCAGGCGGAATTTATCGCCGCCCGCGCAACGACCGGGCGGCCACTCCGGCATCAGCCAACCCGTGCGCGCGGCTCCCATACTCCGAGTTGTTCCACTTGTTCTAAGCGCGTCATCTACCGCTGCGCCGCCTTGGGACCGTCCCGAGGAATACGCACCATCGACGAGCGCGCAAAGCGTACACGCAGCGTTTACCAGTCCATCTGTCTCACAGCGAAAACTACTCTAAAAACAACTGGATAGGTTCATTCCGTCGCGTTCTGGCACAGCCGGTGCAACTTCAAAGACAGGCGTTATGCCCTGTTAGTACAAGTTGCTCAACCGACAAGGTGAAGACAATGAACAACCGGAATAGCCTGTTTGCCACCTCACTTTTTGGATCGTTTCTGTTGTTCAGCGGCCAAGCCTCGGCGGAGACGATCCGTATTGGCATTGGCCACCAGAGCATGGTCACTAACACCGTTTCCGGTGGCGTCGTGCTGGAAAAGCTCGGCCTGCTGGACCAGTACTTGCCCACGACCGGCCAATACAAGGATGCGGACTACCAGATCGAATTCCGTGACTATGATTCCGGCCCGCCGATTACTAACCAGATGCTCGCCGGCAAGCTCGACTTCGGCGTCATGGGCGACTATCCGCTGATCGTCAACGGCGCCAAGTTCCAGGCCACCGGCAAACAGCAAACGCGGTTCATCGCGGTCACCGGCTACAACCTCAAGGGCACCGGCAACGGCATCGTGGTGCCGGCGGTTTCGTCCGTGCAGAGTCTTCAGGATCTGGCCGGCAAAAGCCTGTCCACACCCGTTGGCAGTGCCGCCTGGGGCATGACGCTCAAGGTGCTTCGCGACGCCGGCCTGCCGGACAAGGTCACCCTGGTCAATCAGAGCCCGCCTGTCGGTGCGGCCAACATCGCCGCTGGCAAGATCGACGCCCATGCCGATTTTTGCCCCTGGTCGGAAATCATGGAATTCCGCGGCACCGGACGAAAAATCTATGACGGCAGTGAGGCCGGCATCCCAACCTTCCACGGCATCGTGGTGCGTGAGGAATTCGCACAGCAATACCCAGAGGTCGTGGAAGGCGTGCTGAAAGCCACGCTCGCCGCGCAGAAGTGGATCAGCGAAGACCCGATGCGCGCCGCCACCCGAGTGGCCGAGTGGACCGGCGTCGACAAGGAAGTGCTCTACCTCTATTTCAGCGACGGTGGCATCTCGACCATGGAAGCCAGCATCAAGCCGCAGTGGGTCAAGGCGATGCAGTACGACCACGCGCTGCTGCAGAAGGAAATGCAGATTCCTGACCTCGATTTCGCCGCCTGGATCGACGACTCCTATCTGAAGAAGGCCTACGCCGCGTCGAACCTCGACTACGACGCGATGGTGCAAAGCGTGGTCAGTCCCGCCCCACGGGCGCCTGGTCGCAAGCCTGCCGAGATCTGGTTCGCTGAGAAAGGCATCGTTGCCTATGACGACACCGCCGAGATGCTCTCCGCCCAGGCGAAGGCCAAGGCCGACGGCGCCGCGATCAACGCCACCTACGTCTACGACAACCTCACCGGTTTGAAGCTGTTCGGCAAGACGGCCTACCTGATCAAGGACCCCAGCGGTGAAGTGCTCGCGTTCATGAAGAAAAGCGATTCCGAGCGGCATATCGCCGAAAGCGGCGGCGTACCGCTGGGCGCCGCACAACCGGTCGCGATGTTGCCCTGATCCGCTCGCATGCGCCGCAGAGCGCAAAACAAACCTGAGCCGAGGAGCGTAGCCATGAGTGTCAAGCCGAACCCCGTGTTCGATTCCGCCACGCCAGTGTCCGTAGCAGTTGCGGCACCCGCGCTGGAAGTTGCAGCCGCGCCCAGTCCATCCGCTGCGCCAGACGCGCCTATTACAAACCGGCCGCGACGGCGCCTGCCGAAAATGACCGGCCGCTACATGGTGCGCGTCGCTGCACTATTGATGGCACTGGTGATCTGGCATTTCGCAGCCAGTAGCGGTTTCAACTTCTTCATTAATTTCGAGAACGTGCCGGCGCCGCTGCTGGTGGGCCAGACACTGGTGGCTCAGCTGTCCAGCTCGGAGTTCTACCTGCACATCGCCTACAGCATGGAACGGATCGCCATCGCCTACGCCTATGCCGTGGTGCTGGGCGTGCTGACCGGGGTAATGATCGGACGCTCGCGCTGGGCGGAGGACATCATCCTGCCGTATATCGAGCTGTTCCGGCCGATTCCGGCAGTGGCCTGGATTCCCCTGGCGATCCTGATGTTGCCCACCGAGCAGTCGAGCATCGTCTTCATCACCTTCCTCGGCGCCTTCTTTCCCATCGTGCTCAACACGGTGCACGGTGTGGAGCAAACGCCCGACGTACTGGTCCGCGCCGCCCGCAGTCTCGGCGCCAGCAAGAAAGCAATCCTCTGGCACGTAGTGATCCCCGGCGCCATGCCGAGCATCGTCGCCGGGTTGGCGATCGGCATGGGCGTGGCCTGGTTCTCGCTGCTGGCCGGCGAAATCATCAGCGGCCAGTACGGCATCGGCTACTTCACATGGACGTCATACACGCTGGTCAAGTACCCGGAAATCATCATCGGCATGCTCACCATCGGCGGCCTCGGCACCCTGTGCACGCTGCTGGTACGCAAGGCCTGCAACCCGCTGCTGCACTGGCAGGCCAAAGGAGGTCGGCCATGAACAGCGCCGTTCAGGACAGCCGCCTCGCCGTACTCGACCACAGCCGGCTACGTGCAAAGACCAACGCCAAGAGCGACGGTCGCGGCCACATCAGCGTGCGCAACCTGCACATCGAGTTCGACCACAACGGCGGCAAGCGCGCCGCTGTTCAGGATGCTCAGCTGGAGATCCGCCCCGGTGAGTTCGTCTGCCTGCTCGGGCCGTCCGGCTGCGGCAAGTCGACCTTGCTCAACGCCATGGCCGGCTTCGTCAATCCGACTCGCGGCGAGCTGACCATCGACGGTAAAGCGGTCAACACGCCGAGCCCGGATCGCGGCATGGTGTTCCAGCAGCATTCGCTGTTTCCCTGGAAAACCGTGCGCGACAACGTCGCCTTCGGCCCGCTGATGGCCGGTGCGTCGCGCAACGAGGCCTGCAGCGTGGCGCGCACCTTTCTTTCGCTGGTCGGCCTCGCGGCCTTTGAGGATGCCTACCCCGGCACGCTGTCCGGCGGCATGCAGCAACGCGTCGGCATCGCCCGCGCGCTGGCCAACTACCCCAGCGTGTTGCTGATGGACGAGCCCTTTGGCGCGCTGGATGCGCAGACGCGAATCATGATGCAGGAGAACCTGCTGGAGATCTGGCGCGAGTTCAAGAACACCGTGGTGTTCGTCACGCACGACATCGACGAGGCGGTGTTCCTCTCCGACCGCATCGTGGTGATGAGCGCTAGCCCCGGCCGGATCATCGCCGACATAAAGGTTTCGCTGCCCCGGCCGCGCGAACAGAGCCTACTCACCAGCGCCGCGTTCATGGACTACAAGCGCCAGTGCCTGGATCTGATCCGTCAGGAAACCTTGCGCGCCTTCCAGCAGCAGAACGGAGGCTGAGCCATGGCCAACCCACGCATATTTGCGCCCACGCTCGACATGACCTGTCATGACAGGCTGGAGCGCCTGCAATGAAAGGCAGCGGGTCACTCGCTCCGGGACAGTCGCCGCTGCCGCTGTACGTGCAGATCCGCGACAACCTGCGGCGCAAGATTCTCGAGGGCAGCTACGTAATCCATGAGCGTCTGCCTTCGGAAAACGAGCTGATGAACGCCTTCGGCGTCAGCCGCATCACCATTCGCCAGGCGCTGCGCGACCTGCATAACGAGGGCTTGGTGTTCAGTGCCCAGGGTAAAGGCACTTACGTCAGCAAGCCCAAGGCTGTGCAGAACGTGCAGCGTCTGCAGGGTTTCGGCGAGGCCATGGCTGCCCAGGGCTATGAAGCCACCGCGCGGCTGCTGTCGATTCAGGAGCGCAAGCCGCCCAAGGCCGTGGTCGCCGCGCTGCATCTGCTGGCAGGCGAAGAGGTGGTCGAGGTCAAGCGCGTGCGCTACCTCAACCGCGAAGCCGTCTGCGTCGAGAACAGTTACTTCCCCCTCGACATCGGCCGGCGGCTGTTCGGCCTGGACCTGTCCGGCGACATCTTCCCGCTACTGGAAAACGCCTTCGGCATCGCGCTGGGGCGCGCCGACATCAGCCTCGACGCCACCCTGGCCGATGAGGAACACCAGCATTACCTGGCCCTCAAGCCGGGCGAACCCATCCTGCGCGTCGAGCGGCTGACGCACGACCGCGCCGGCCGCCCCATCGACTTCGAATACCTCTGCTACCGCGGCGACGCATTCAAATACCAGTTCCGAGTGGATCGGAAATAGGAGGCAACATGACCACTATCAACGGCATCCCAGTCATCGACACCGACGTACTGGTCATCGGCGGCGGCACCGCCGGCCCCATGGCCGCCGTGACCGTCAAAGAGCAGGACCCGACCCTCAAAGTCATCCTGCTGGAGAAGGCCAACGTCAAACGCTCCGGCGCCATCTCCATGGGCATGGACGGGCTCAACAATGCCGTGGTCCCCGGCCACGCCACGCCGGAGCAGTACGTTAAGGAAATCACCATCGCCAATGACGGCATCGTTCACCAGCCGGCGCTGATGGCCTACGCCACGCGTTCCTTTCCGATGATCGAGAAGCTCGACTCGTGGGGCGTGCATTTTCAGAAGGATGAAACCGGCGACTACGACATGAAGAAGGTGCATCACCTGGGCACCTACGTGCTGCCGATGCCCGAAGGCCACAACGTCAAGAAAATCCTCTATCGCCGCCTGCGCCGCGTGCGGGTGGAGATCGAGAACCGCTTCCAGGCCACCCGCCTGCTGAAGGACCCGGACGGCAACATCGCCGGCATGATCGGGGTGAACACCCGCACCGCTGAACCCATCATCATCCGCGCCAAGGCGGTAATCATGGCCACTGGCGCCGCCGGGCGCATCGGCCTGCCGAACTCCGGCTACCTGTTCGGCACCTACGAAAACCCGGCCAACTGCGGCGATGGTCACGCCATGGCGTACCACGTCGGTGCCGACCTGGTGAACCTGGAGTGCTTCCAGGTCAACCCGCTGCTCAAGGACTACAACGGCCCGGCCTGCGCCTATGTCACCGGCCCGCTCGGCGGCTTCACCGCCAACGCCTACGGCGAGCGCTTCATCGAGTGCGACTACTGGTCCGGGCAGATGATGCTGGAGTTCTTCAAGGAACTGGAATCCGGCACCGGCCCTGTGTTCCTCAAGCTCGATCACCTGGCCGAGGAAACCATCCAGGAAATCGAGACCGTCCTGCACACCAATGAACGCCCGACACGCGGCCGCTTCCACGAAGGCCGTCAAGTCGACTACCGCCAGCGCATGGTGGAAATGCACATCTCCGAGATCGGCTTCTGCTCCGGTCACTCGGCCTCGGGCGTCTGGACCGACGAGACTGGCGCGACCACCGTGCCTGGCCTCTATGGTGCCGGCGACATGGCCTCGGTGGCGCACAACTACATGCTTGGCGCCTTCGTCTACGGACAGATCTGCGGAGAAAGCGCCGCCGCCTTCGTCAAGGATCGAAGCGAGCCGCAGCTCGACGAAGCCTTTATCGCCGCCGAGCTGGCGCGCATCCAGGCGCCACTGCTGGTCAAGGACGGTATTCCGCCCGAGCAGATGGAATACAAGGTGCGCCGCCTGGTGAATGACTACCTGCAGCCGCCGAAGGTGACCAAGAAGATGGAGATCGGCCTGGAGCGGATCATGGCCGTTCGCAACGACCTGCACATGCTGTCCGCCGCCGATCCTCACGAGCTGCTCCGCGCTCTGGAAGTGCAGTCGATCATCGATTGCGCCGAGATGGCCGCACGCGCCTCGCTGTACCGCACCGAATCGCGTTGGGGCCTGTACCACTACCGCGTCGACTTTCCCGAGCAGGACAACGCGGAGTGGTTCTACCACAGCCGCCTGTTCAAGGACGCTAACGGCCAGATGGCCCACGGCAAACGCCCGGTCGCCGACTACGTCGTCCCGCTGGGCGAAGAGAAAGATGCCTACAGCAAGCTACGGGTGAAACGCGCCGCGAATGCCTGACCCGTAGGGCCGAATTCACTCGGCCAAAACCTGATGCCAAACGGGCGAATGAATTCGCCCCTACAGCGAAGCGGGTCGTCCCGAACCCCGCTCGACTGGAACCGAGGAGATACACCATGCCCGTAGCCAACCACCGCTCTGCCGTCCCGGTTGTCGTGGACGAAGACAAATGCATCGCCGAGAAGGGCTGCCGCGTCTGCATCGACGTCTGCCCGTTGGACGTCCTGTGGATCAACCCGGACACCGGCAAGGCCCACATGAAATACGACGAATGCTGGTACTGCATGCCCTGCGAGACCGACTGCCCGACCGATGCGGTCACGGTGAACATTCCCTACCTGCTGCGCTGAGGAGCCGCTGATGAAGACCTATGACGATCCCATGCTGCAGCAGATTGCCGTAAACCTGGCGTCCGAAGATCCCGGCATTCGCCGCGTCGCCGTACTGGAGCTGGTCGATTGCGGCGAGCCGGAAGCCGCCGAGTTGCTGATCCTGGCACTCAACGACGCAGACCCTGCGGTGCGCCAGGAAGCTGCCAAGGTGGTCGATGAATTCGACGCGGTGGACATCGCCGACGCGCTGATCGCCGCCCTGCAGGACAGCAACGAGGTGGTGCGCAACGCTGCCGCCCATGCGCTGGCCGATCTGAAAGACCCGGCCGCCGCCATGCCGCTGCTCGAAGCGCTGGAAGGCACCGACGACCCCTTTGTCGTGGCCGGCATCCTGCGGGCGGTCAAACCGCTGCGCAACCCGGCGGCCCAGGCCCCGGCGCTGCAGCGCATGCAGGCCGAAGACCCCGGCGTGCGCCGCGAAGCAGTGGCGGTGATCGGCTGGCTCAAGCAGACCGAAAACCTGCCCGCGCTGATGGAGCGCGCCGGGCACGACGAGGACGCCGAAGTCCGCCGTGCCGCCACCGGCGCGCTGGTGTACGCCACGCCCGAGCAGGTCGGCCCGACGCTGGTCAGCCTGCTGCATGACGCGCATTGGCAAGTGCGCGTCGAAGCGGCAGTCAGCATCGGCAAGCTCAATTACCAGGCGGCCCTGCAGCCTTTGGTCGAGGCCACGCATGACAGCTTCTGGCAGGTCCGCGAAAAAGCCGTGGATGCCCTCGGCAAGCTCGGCTCCGTCGGCGCCATCCCGGCGCTCGGCATCTGCGCGCGCGATCCCATGAGCAACTTGCGCAAAGCCGCCATTGGCGCGCTCGGGGCCATTGGTCATCACGATGGCCGCCCCTTCGTCGAAGCCGCCATGGACGACCCGGACCCGGACGTCCGCAAGCTGGCGCGATGGGCCATGTCGAAACTCGACGCCGCCGCCTGAGATCAGCGCTGTGCTTCCGCCCCCTCTTCCCTCTGGGGAGAGGGCTGGGGTGAGGGGCAAGACGCACCAGAGGAGCCAATGACAAGACGTAGGGCGGCGAGCAATTCGCCGATCGGTATTGCCGTCGA
Organism: Stutzerimonas sp.; assembly: GCF_982611455.1. Taxonomy (NCBI): domain Bacteria; kingdom Pseudomonadati; phylum Pseudomonadota; class Gammaproteobacteria; order Pseudomonadales; family Pseudomonadaceae; genus Stutzerimonas; species Stutzerimonas sp. Next base: position 60,162 of record NZ_CEXBBO010000001.1, on the reverse strand, counting down.
GCACGTTCGGCGGGCTGAAGCCCGCCCTACAGATTTGGCGCGTTAAGCAATTTACAGATTCGACGTGGCGGTGCGGGGCCTACCAAAGGGCCGCCCTGCACCGCCGTCGAGATCCGCGCCGCTCCTACCCCCTCTCCCTTCCGGGGAGAGGGCTGGGGTGAGGGGGCTAGGCGCACCAGAGGAGCCAATGACATGACTTATGTAGTGACCGAAAACTGTATCCGCTGCAAGTACACCGACTGCGTCGAAGTCTGCCCGGCGGACTGCTTCCATGAAGGGCCGAACTTCCTGGTGATCAACCCGGAGACCTGCATCGACTGCAGCCTCTGCGCACCGGAATGCCCGGCCGACGCGATCTTCGCCGGCAACGCGCTGCCCGCCGACCAGACCCATTTCATCGAACTCAACGCTGAACTGGCCGAAGTCTGGCCGGTGATCACCCAGACCAACAGCCCGCTAGCCGAGGCCGACACCTGGGTCGATCAGGGCGACAAGCTGCAGTTCCTGGAGCGCTGAGGCATGCCCGAACTTGTCATGACGAGTTGCTTTCGCTGCGCCCTGCTAGCGCTAGTGATCGGCAGTGCTGCCCTGACCGGCAGCGCACGGCCAGTCGAGAGCCTGAGCCATTTCGTCAGAACGCCGGAAACACCCGCACTGATCGTTCCGGACGGCTTCCCACCGCGCCTGCCTGCCCCCTTCTTTCTGATTGGTTGAGGAGTTGTCCATGACTACCCAGACCCTGATCGCTCCGCCCACGGAGATCCGCCTGCGCAAGGCGCAAAAGATGCTCGAAGTCCTCTGGCCTGACGGCGTGCGCAGCCAATTGAGTTGCCTCGCGCTGCGCAAATCCTGCGCTTGCTCGATGTGCGCCCAGGCGCAGCAGCGCGGCAGCCTGTCACTGATCGATGCGGATGTCGGTGTCGATCGGCTGGAAGTCTCCGGCATCAGCGGCGTGCAGTTCCACTTCAGCGATGGTCACTACCGTGGCCTGTATCCCTGGGCCTATCTGCGCGAACTGGGCGAGCGCCTGCAATGAACACGCGCACCCAGCAACTGCTCGCCCCGCCCTTCGCGACACTGCGCCGGCTCTATCCTGGGGCCGCGCTGTGCGCGGTACTGGCGCTGGCGGGCAGTTTTCTCGCAGAACACTATTCGGCGCCGGCGCTGATGTTGGTCCTGCTGCTGGGCTTCGGTTTTTCCACCCAGGCAGCGGATACCCGGATGCAGGCCGGCGTGACCTTTTGCAGCCGCCACATTCTGCGCATCGGCGTAGCGCTGCTGGGCGCGCGTATCGGCGTGGAGCAATTGCTCACCGTTGGCAGCCTGCCCGTGGTGATGGTGCTGACCAGCGTGCCGCTGGTAATCGGCTGCGCGCTGCTGCTGGGACGCTGGCTGGGCCTGCCGACCCTGCACAGCTTGGTTGCTGGCGTGGCGGTGGCGATATGCGGCGTGTCGGCGGCGATTGCCGTAGCGGCGGTGATTCCTGCCGGCAGGCTGGAGGACAGGCGATTGCTGGGTGTGGTCGTCGGCGTCACCGCGCTAGGCACGCTCTCGATGCTCGTCTACCCGCCGCTACTTAGCACCCTCGGTTACGACGAAATCGAAAGCGGCCTCTTGCTCGGCGCCAGCATTCACGACGTGGCGCAGGCGGCTGGCGCCGGGTATCTGGTTTCCGACAGCGCCGGCGATATCGCGACCCTGACCAAACTGTTGCGCGTGGCGCTCCTGGCGCCACTGGTCTTGCTGCTCGGCTTCCTACTGCGCCGGGGCGAATCCGGCACGGCCGAGTTCCCGCTGTTTCTCTTGGGTTTCCTCGCGCTGTTCGGCCTGAACAGCCTCGGCTGGCTGCCGGCCGGCCTGCGCGAAGGGCTGATCGCCGCGTCCAATGCCTGCCTGCTGGTGACCATGGCGGCGCTCGGCATGCGCACCACTCTGGGCGAGCTGCTTGCCCAAGGCTGGCGCCCGATGTTGCTGCTCGTACTGCTCAGCGGCGGCCTGCTGCTCAGCGCAATGGCGATGTTGGCGATGGCCTCGCCCTGACAATTTCTACTGCCTCGTTTCCGTATCCACTGTTGGAGGTTTTGCCATGGCTACACTCGGTACCGAAAGCGTTCTCAGCGTCCGTCACTGGAACGACACCCTGTTCAGTTTCACCACCACCCGCGACCCTGCGCTGCGTTTCGAGAACGGGCATTTCGTGATGATTGGCCTCGAAGTAGCAAGCAAACCACTCATGCGCGCCTACAGCATCGTCAGCGCCAATCACGACGAGCACCTGGAATTTCTCAGCATCAAGGTCCCGGACGGCCCGCTGACGTCACGCCTGCAGCACCTGAAAGTCGGCGACCCGATCATCGTCAGCCGCAAGCCGGTCGGCACACTGGTAATGCACGATCTGCGACCCGGCAAGCACCTCTATCTATTGGGCACCGGCACTGGCCTCGCGCCCTTCATGAGCATCGTCCGCGACCCCGAAGCTTATGAGCGCTTCGACAAAATCGTGCTGGTGCATTGCGTGCGTGAGGTGAGCGAACTGGCCTACCACGACTACCTGACCCACGAACTGCCGCAGCACGAATTCCTCGGTGATGAGGTGCGCGAGAAGCTCATTTACTACCCCACCGTCACCCGCGAGCCGTTCCGCAACCAGGGCCGCATCACCACCCTGGTGGAAACCGGCAAGCTCGCCACCGATATCGGCCTGCCGCCACTGAACAAGGACAGCGATCGGGTGATGCTCTGCGGCAGCCCGGCGATGCTCGACGCGCTGACCGGCATGCTCGATGCCATGGGCTTCGAGCCCTCGGCGCAGCAGGGCGAGCCCGGCGACTACGTGATCGAGCGCGCTTTCGTTGAAAAATAGCTGAGCTCTAGGCGCGAGCTTGCTCGCGCTCCTTCAAAAAGCCTGTACCCCCGCATGATCGAATTCGCCAGGAGCACGCCATGACCCTTCACCGCTTAGCGACATCCGACGTCGGGCTGCGCCAGCAGGCCGAGCAATCTCTGTCCCGGTGGATCGAACCCTGCCTCGGCTGTGACCTGCTCAGTGCCGGCGCCGTACGCGAACTGCGCGTCGACGGCTCGCAGCTGCATCTGAGCCTTGCTCTGGGCTTTCCGGTCGAGGGTTATCGGGACGCCTTGAGCCGGGCATTGAAGTCTTTGCTGCTGGCTCACACCCAGGCTACCGCCGTGGAGGTGGAAATCGACTGGTCCGTCAACGCCGCCTCGATCACTCACCAAACCCTGCCCGGCGTCAAACACCTGATCGCGGTCGCCTCGGGCAAGGGCGGCGTGGGCAAGTCCACTACCGCGACCAATCTCGCGCTCGCCCTGGCCGCCGATGGCGCGCGGGTCGGCATGCTCGACGCCGATCTCTACGGCCCGAGCCAGCCTCGTCTGCTCGGCCTCAGCGGCCTGCCGGACACTCGTGATGGAAAGATGCAGCCGATGCTCGGCCACGGCCTGCAATGCATGTCCATCGGCTTTCTCGTGGATGAAGAGGCGCCGGTGATCTGGCGCGGCCCGATGATCACCCAGGCGCTGACGCGGCTGCTGCAGGAAACCCACTGGCAGGAGCTGGACTATCTGATCGTCGACCTGCCGCCTGGCACGGGCGACATCCATCTGACGCTGGCGCAGAAGATGCCGGTCTCCGCCGCGCTGATTGTCACCACGCCGCAGGACTTGGCCCTGCTCGATGCGCGCAAAGGGCTACGCATGTTCGAGAAGGTCAACGTGCCGGTGCTTGGCATCATTGAGAACATGAGCCTGCATGTCTGTAGTCAGTGCGGGCATGAAGAGCACATCTTCGGCAGCGGCGGCGCGCGGCGCATGGCAGATCAATACGGCAGCGAGCTGCTCGGCGAATTGCCGCTGGACATGCGTATCCGCATTGGCGCCGATGACGGCCAGCCCATCGTCGTCAGCGATCCCAGCGGCAGCCTGGCGCAGGCCTACCTGACCATTGCCCGGAGGGCCTCGGCGCGGCTGTCCCTGCGTAGCAGCGAGACACAAGCAGCGCTGCCGAAGGTGATCGAGGCCTGAACCAACCCAGGGGCCAGCCAGACGGCTGACCCCTGGGCGGCGTGGACTTATTTCCGACTCAGTTGTTCATGTAGCGCTGCGTAGCCTTTTGCAGCAGTCCCTCTTGTTTCATCTGATCCAAGGTGCGCTGGAGCTTCTGGATGACCTCGTCGGGCGTTTCTTTATTCAGCGCCAGGTATAGGTCGACCCTGTTAAGGGTCAACGCAACCTCCAGAGCGCCGATGCCCGCTTGCATCGCTTCGTAATCGCCGGACGGATTGGTTGTCGCCCATAAGTCGAATTTGCCAGCCTTGAGTTTGTCCGGCGCCTTGATCAAGGAGTTATGAAGCTCAAACCCGCGATTGATCAAATACTGACTGCCAACGCTGCCGTCCTTCGACCCGATGCTGTACTTCTTCGCGTCGTCAAGATTGGCAAGCTGAATAGGGCTTCCAGGCATTTTCAACAGCACGATCTGGATTTCGCTCAGCGGGCCAACCCATTTGTATTTGGGCTCGCGCTCGGGCGTGCGGCTAAGGGAGAACACGGCGAACCCAGGCTTTTGCTCGGCTAATGTCTGCAAACGATTCCATGGAAAACGAAGCGTCATTTCATAGTCGATGCCTGCCCGTTTGAAGAGTTCGGCCACGACATCGGCATCGATGCCGTCAATCGACTCTTCTCTAGCGAAGTTCTTACCGTCGATGGCCATGCTGAAGGGTGGGAAGTTCTGCGTTAGCAGGTTGATTTTCACCTCGTCGCTGTTGGCGAAAGCGGAAGGTAAAAACGCGAGTAATAAAGCCAGCAGAACGAAGCTAAGATTTTTATCTTTTATAGGCACTTTCTAATCCCTAGTTTTCAATTTCGAAGCCCTTTCGAATCATGTCCTCGCCTTCTGGCGCAGCAATCCAGACAAATCCGGTGCGATTAATAGGGCTCCTGTGTTACCGATGCGTGTTGAGCTGTGTCAGCGGGCCAACTTTAGGCTGGATGGTCCGAGCCTGCACTTGGCAAATAAGAGCGCTTGAACTCAGGTCCCATAAAAAGCTTCACCGCTCCTTTTCATAAGCTTGATTTGAAAAATGAGCAGGCAGGTTTTGCCTGATAGCGCCCCTCCCGGCACGCTCCGGCAGTTCTCAACGCCTCCTACCGGGACATTTAGTTCTACGACCGAACGGTCATTCGTCGTAAACCCAGGCGCCATTCGTCGCGTTGCCCCTCGTATGGTGGCACTTGCCGTATTCTCGCCGGCTATCGGAGCTGAACGATCCGAACCGCAGTCCGGCATATAAATCGCATCCAACGAGCCCGTACTGCCAACGCCATACGATTGGCGTCGCGGGCTTCCCGCGTACAACAGTGGTCCGCCCCCAAGGCGGTTGTTTGTCGAACGTCGGGCTACCCGATTGGATGTGAAATGAAAACACCACGTCTGCTACAAGGTCGCCGCGGCCCTGTACTCTCCATTTTCCTGCTGCTGTTGATCGCCGCTGGCGTGACCTTCTGGCAACTCCAGCCTGCCGCGCCATCCACCCCTGCGACAGGCGCAGCTGCCGGCATGCTCGAAGCCCTGCAGGATTCCACCGATGCCTGGCAGGCCAACCGCCGCGATCTTTCCGTACTGATGGGCGATTTGCGTGGTTCGACTATCGCCAGCGCCGCGCTGGGCAAGGATGCGATCTATATCAGCCTGCACGACGGTCTGCGCTACTGGGTGCCGGACCAGTCCGGACGCGTGGCTCAGCTGCTGCTCGACCAGTACGCCAGCAGCGAAGGCCAGCTGTTCCCGCTGACGCTGTTCGAAACCGATGGCGAGGCGCCCTGGTATAAGGCTCTGGTGCCCTATGCGCCTTTCATCCTCCTGCTGGCCGGCGCGCTCAGCTATCTGGCCATCAAGAGCCAGACCTTCCAGATACAGCGCAAGGGCAGCGGCATCAGTTTCGATGACGTCGTCGGTGCCGGCGAAGCCAAGCAGGCACTGAGTGATGTCACCGCTTATTTGCGCGACCCCGCTGCCTACACGGCGCTGGGCGCCCGTCCGCCAAAGGGCGTTTTGCTGACCGGCGAGCCCGGCACCGGCAAGACCCAGCTGGCCAAGGCACTGGCCACCGAGTCCGACGCCAGCTTCATTCAGGTCACCGGCAGCGACTTTTCCTCGATGTACTTCGGCGTCGGCATCCAGAAGGTCAAGGCGCTGTTTCGCACCGCGCGTAAGCAGGCGCCGTGCATCATCTTCATCGACGAGATCGACGGCATCGGCAAGCGCGCCGAACAGCAGCGTTCCAGCGATGCCGAAAGCAACCGCATCATCAACCAGTTCCTCGCCGAGATGGACGGCTTCGACGGTGCCAGCGGCGTGCTGGTGCTGGGCGCGACCAACTTCCCCAACTCGCTGGACCCGGCATTGGTACGCGAAGGCCGCTTCGACCGCTCGATCGCCGTTGGCCTGCCGGGGCTCAACGACCGCGAGGCACTGTTCCGTCTCTATGCCGACAAGATCCGCGCCGAGCAGAATCTGGATTTCGCCCAGCTGGCACGCAACACCGTCGGCCTCACGCCAGCGGCTATCGCCTACATCGTCAACCATGCCGCCCTGCTCGCCGCACGTGACGCGGCGAAGACTGTGGTCATGGCGCACTTCATCGACGCCGTTGAAACCTGCCGCATCGGCGAACAGCCGTCGGGCGTCACGCCGATGTCGCCCAATGATCGCAAGCGCATCGCCGTGCACGAGGCCGGTCATGCGCTGGTGGCCGCCGAGCTCAAGGTCGGCAGAGTCGAGAAAGTCACCATTCTGCCGCGTGGCCAGGCACTGGGCGTAACGCTGGTAACACCCGTTGAAGACAAGCGCCTGCATATGGAATCGGAGCTGCGTCACCGCATCCAGATGCTGTTGGCCGGCCGGTGCGCCGAGCAGCTTTATTTCAATGAGGTGTCATCCGGTGCCGGCCAAGATTTGCAGGAGGCCTCGAAAATCGCCCTGTCGATGGTCGGCGCGCTGGGCATGGGCCCGAACGGCTCGCTATTGAGCCTGCAGGCCGTGCGCGATGCGCATATCGAGTTCGATTCCGGCGACTCGATTCGTGCCGCGGATAACTTGCTCAAGCAGCTCGACCGCGAATGCATGGCGCTGCTACAGCGACTCAAGCCGGCGCTGAACGAGATTGCCGAGCGCCTGCTGGCCGAGGAAACCGTGCCCGGCGAAGAGGTGCTGGCTGCTATTGAGCGCCTGCCCGAGCATCATCACGAGGCCAGCGTCAGCTCCATCATCGGCCATGCCATGAGCAGCATCGACCGCGTCGCGGCCAGCGCCATGGAACATGCCGAGCATTTCGAGCTGGCGCCGATAGAGCAGCCCGAGGACGACGGGCCGGGAATGGTCTAAGGCCTCACCCCGCCGTACGCTGCTGCGGCGGGTCTCGGTAACGTCTGCTGTCCGCAGCGCCTGCTCAGACGGCGCCGACCGCGGCAGCGGTCCCGCTAGACGCAATCGCCACACCGGCCAGCCGCCGCGCCAGCACACCGAAACGTCGGCGATACTGCGCCGGCGTCAGGCCCACCTTGCGCCGGAACAGGCGACCAAAGAATCCTGCATCCTGATAGCCCACCTCCCAAGCGATCGCCTCAACCGGCAGGTCGCCGCTTTCCAGTAGCTGCTTGGCCTCCTCCAACCGCAGGGTATGTACATAATCTAGCGGCGACAGGCCGGTGGCCTGTGCGAAACGGCGCTGAAAAGTCCGCTCCGGCAGGCCGCTGATCCGCACCATGGCCGCCACCGGTGCTTCGGCTTCGTAATGCTGTGCTGCCCATTCCTGGCAGCGTGCAATAACCGGATCGGCGAGCTGCCCGGTGCGCATCATCGCGGCATAGGCCAGTGGGCTGGTGGCATCCCAGTCGAACAAGTTCAGCCGCGCCACTTCCATGGCTTCTCTGGCACCGACGAAGCGCGCAATGAGAAACAGCGCCAGGGCGTGCCAGCTACTACCGCTACCGGACATCACCAGCCGCTGACCGACCCCGGCTGTGACTAGCGCTTTGTCCGGCTGCCAATGGACCTCTGGATATTCGCGTCGCAAGCAGTCGCAATAGCCCCAGTGAGAGGTGCCTTCGCAGCCTTTCAGCAGGCCGGTTCGCGCCAGCAATATTGACCCAGAACAGGCCGCAGCCAGAGTCGCACCGGCCTCGTAGCGCTCACGCAACCACTGCGCCTCTTGGTCATAGCGGTCATCCAACGGTTCAAAAGGGCTGATCGCCAGGTTGCTGATGATCACTACATCCACCGGCGGAGCGCTGCTCAAACTCGCGTGAGGTTGTATCGGAACGCTGTTATAGGCGCGCAACGGTAGCCCGTCGCGACTGACGATCAGTGGCAAAAAGGGTGATTCGACATCGGTCTGGTTGATCAATTGCTGCCAGTCGCGGCGGGTGCCTAATAGCAGGTCGTAGAGGCCGAACAGCGTTGAAGCCGTGCTGTCCGGTGTCGCCAGGAGGGCAACGATCAAGGGTGACAGGCATTCAGCATTATCTGAGCGTGTCATCGCGGAAATGGCCGTTTTGTTTCCAGGATGGCTTTAGTCCGACTTGCCCGATACCCCGACTATGAGCTCCGTTGACCTCTGCCAACGAACTGGACTCATGGAGCATAGAACAATGAAAGACGCACATGGCTACCAACTGACCGGCTGCAACGGCCAGGCGCAGACCCTGCTCGACCAGGCTCTGTCGCAGTTCCGCTGCCTGCGCACCGATTCACTGGCTAGCACCGAAGCCGCTCTTGAGGCTTCCCCTGAGTTGGTGATGGGCTATGTCCTGCATGCATGGCTGTACCTATTGGGCACCGAAGCGGCTGCAGTACCGGTTGCGTCCGCTGCGCTTGAGCGCGCCCGGGCACTGCCGCACAACGACCGAGAGGCGCGCCATATTCAGGCCTTGCAACTGCTGATCGATGGCCGCTGGCATGCATCGGGACGCGCGTTGGAAGACCTCAGCCTCGACTATCCGCATGATCTGCTGGCGTTGCAGGCAGGTCATCAGCTGGACTTCTTTACAGGGGATGCGCGCATGCTCCGTGATCGCATCGCCCGGGTGCTGCCGGATTGGTCCATGGTCGTTCCTGGCTATCACGCGTTACTCGGCATGTATGCGTTCGGCCTGGAAGAGACCGGCGACTACCAACTCGCCGAGCGTTTTGGTCGTGAAGCGATAGCGCTGCAACCTGACGATGCCTGGGCGCAACACGCTGTCGCACATGTGCTGGAAATGCAAGGCCGGCGCGAGGAGGGCATCGCCTGGATGCGTGGTAATCCGGCTTGGCAGCAGGACAGCATGCTTGCCGTGCACAACTGGTGGCACCTCGCGTTGCATTACCTGGAACAGGACGATTTCGATACGGCGCTGGCGCTCTTCGATGGACCGATCAACGGCCATCAAGGCACGCTGGCTCTGGAGCTGATCGATGCCAGCTCCATGCTCTGGCATCTGCAACTGCGCGGGGCGAATGTCGGCAATCGCTGGGCGGGCGTGGCCGAGCGTTGGGCGGCGATGGCTGCGGACGGCCGTTACGCCTTCAACGACTTTCACGCGGCGATGGCCTTTGCCAGCAGCGGTCGCGAAGATTCACTCGGCCAGCTGCGTGAGGCGCAGCAACGCGCCTGCCGGCAGGATGACGATAATGCGCGTTTCACCCATGCGATCGGTGCACCGGGAGTGGATGCAATAGCGGCGTTCGTCGATGGGCAATATGCGCGTTGCGTGGAGTTGTTGCGGCCGGTACGCAGTCAGGCTCATTTGTTCGGCGGCAGTCATGCGCAACGTGATTTGATCGACCAGACGCTGATCGCCGCGGCACGCCGCAGCGGTCAAGACAACCTGAACCGTGCCCTGCTGCGTGAACGCGAAGTGCTTGCCCGACAGCGCAGCATGCACTGAAACCAAGAGATGCCAGCGATCCTGGCATCTTTGATTTAGGGCAACACCACCAGATGGTTCGGCAGCTCGTTGCGTTCATGAGTGGCCGGGACATGTTGCTTGAGCAACGAGCCACAGGCTTCGATGCAACCGAGGAATCCTTCCAGCACCTGGCCGTTGCGCACGTCCTCGGTGAAACTCGCGACAATCGACTCCCAGACGCTGTTATCGATGCGACTGGAAATCCCTCGATCCACCAGAATCTCCACGTAACGCTCGGCTTCGGAGACGAAGATCAGCATGCCAGTGCCATCGGCCGTGTGGTGCAGATTCAGCTCGATGAATTGCCGGCGCGCCAGGTTGCAGGCACGCCAGTGACGAACCGAGCGAGGGATCATTCGGCTGGTCACGCCCTCCAGGCGAAAGACCAACGCCAATACGATAAAGGTCAGCCATTGCACCAGCAGCAGCTGCCAGGCCGTCAGCCAGCCGGTAAAGAACAGCAGCGCGCCGGGCAACAGCAGCGCCAGCAGGCTGGCCCAGAGCAGCGGTATGTAGCGATAGTCGTCGGCCTGCGCCGCCAGCACCGTCACCAGCTCGGCGTCGGTGTCGCGTTCGATACGGCCGATTGCTTCGGCGACCTGTTGCAGCTCGCTTTCGGTCAGTAGGGTCATGGCGTGTTCGTCATTGATGAAGAGTCTCGTCGTTCTGATCGAATGATGCATGCGCTCATAGGCTGGTGAAAAACCCATGAGGGGCAGCGATGGGTTCACCCAGCCTACGGCGGTCACCGGTTCAAGGGCATTTGTCACCAGCCACCGGAGGCGCCTCCGCCACCGAAACCACCGCCGCCCCCGCCGAAGCCGCCTCCACCGAAGCCACCGCCCCCGCCGCCGCGTCCCATGCCACCCAGCAGCGCGCCGAGCAGCAGTGCGCGTCCCGCCCCACGACCACCGCGACCGCGGCCACCGCCGATGACGAAGATGGCTACCAGCATCAGAAAGAAACCGAGAATGCCGAGGCCGCCCGGTTCCTGCGCGCCCATGGGCATCGCCGGCCGCATAGCAGCAGTTTGCAACGGGTCGCCGCCCAGCACCTGAATGATCGCTTCGGTGCCTTCGGTAATGCCGCGAGCGAAGTCACCCTGCTGGAACGCGGGAGCGATGATGCTGTTGATGATCACCGAGGACTGAGCGTCGGTCAGGCGCCCCTCGAGTCCATACCCCACTTCGATGCGGATTTGGCGGTCGTCTCGGGCAATGATCAACAGCGCGCCGTTGTCTTCGCCTTCCTGACCGATACCCCACTCGCGACCCAGCTGCAGCCCAGTTTCTTCGATGCTGCGACCCTGCAGATCCGGCAGCGTCACCACCACGACCTGCTCGCTTGTGGCCTGTTCGTGGGCGGCAAGCATGCTGGTCAGCCGCGCTTCGGTCTGCGTGTCGAGCAACTCGGCCTGATCCACGACTCGGCCGGTCAGTGCGGGTACTTCAGCCTCCTGGGCCAACAAGTCACTGGCGCAAAACAGCAGTGCCAGCAACAAAGGTAGCGTACGCGTCATTGAAACTGCACTTGTGGCGCCTGCTCGGCGTTTTCGGCCGTCGCCTCGAAGTTTTCGCGGATCGGCATGTCGCTGTACATCAGGCTGTGCCAGATACGCCCGGGGAAGGTCCGAATCTCGGTGTTGTAGCGCTCGACAGCGGCGATGAAGTCGCGACGTGCCACCGCAATGCGATTTTCGGTGCCTTCGAGCTGCGACTGGAGGGCCAGAAAATTCTGGTTGGATTTCAGATCCGGGTAGCGTTCGGACACCGCCATCAGGCGGCTCAAGGCACCGGTCAGCTGATTCTGCGCCTGCTGAAACTGCTGCAGCTTCTGTGGATCGTTCAGGTCGTCGGCACTGATCTGGATCGAGGTTGCCTTCGAACGCGCCTCGGTGACCGCGGTCAGGGTGTCCTGCTCCTGACGGGCGAAGCCCTTGACCGTCTCGACCAGATTGGGAATCAGATCGGCGCGGCGTTGATACTGGTTTTCCACCTGCGACCAGGCGGACTTCACCTGCTCGTCATATTGAGGAATGTTATTGATACCGCAGCCAGCCAGCAGCCAAGACATGGCCATGACTACCGTCAGTTGCCAGGTGAATCGATAACGCTGCATCTGCATGATTCGCTCGTCCATCCAAAAAATCAGGGTACCTGATAAGGATAGCCGGGTGGCTCGAGAGTTCAGCGGAGCGTGGTGCAAGGATGACGCGACTCGGTCAATCCCATGATGGGTCCCACGCTCCGACATGGCGTCTTGGTTGGCTGGCGCGCTGACGCCTCAAGTCAGGTTCAGATAACCGCTGCCTGTCGCAGGGCCGCGATGTGTTCGGCGTTAATACCCAGCAACCGCTGCAGCAGTGCCTCGCTGTGCTCGCCAAGCAGCGGTGGCGCCTTGCGGTACTCGACGGGTGACTCCGAGAGTCGGATCGGACTGGCCACCTGCGGCACGCTGCCGGCCAGCGGGTGCGGTACCTCTACTTGCAGGCCACGGGCCTGTACATGGGGATCGGCAAAAACCTGCGCAACGTCGTTGATCGGCCCACACGGCACGCCGGCACGCTCCAGCACTGCGACCCACTCTGCCGTGGTACGGAAGACGGTGACCTGACGAATCATCGGCACCAGCTCCTTACGATGGGCAACGCGCGCCTTGTTGCTGGCGAAGCGCGGGTCCGTCGCCCACTCAGGGTGCCCGGCCACCTCGGCGAACTTGCGAAACTGCCCGTCATTGCCGACGGTGAGGATGATGTCACCGTCCGCTGTCGGGAAGTCCTGGTAAGGCACGATGTTCGGATGGGCGTTGCCCATGCGCTTGGGCGCCACGCCAGTGGTCAGGTAATTCATCGCCTGATTGGCCAAGCAGGCGACCTGCACATCCAGTAACGCCAGCTCGACAAGCTGGCCGACGCCGCTCTGCTCGCGGTGATTCAACGCCGCCAGCACACCGACGGTCGCGTAGAGCCCGGTGAGGATATCGGTGAGCGCCACGCCGACCTTGACCGGGCCGGCACCGGGCTCGTCTTCGGCACGCCCGGTCAAGCTCATCAGGCCCCCGAGTCCCTGAATCATGAAGTCGTAGCCGGCACGCTGGGCATAAGGCCCGTCGCTGCCGAAACCAGTGATCGAGCAGTAGATCAGCCGCGGGTTGATCGCCTTGAGGCTTACATAGTCCAACCCGTAAGCGGCTAGCCCGCCGACCTTGAAGTTCTCCAGCAGCACGTCGCACTGCGCCACCAGCTCGCGAATGATCCGCTGCCCTTCGGGCTGGGTGAAATCCAGGGTCAGCGACTGCTTGTTGCGGTTGGCCGACAGGTAATAGGCGGCCTCCGAGGTGTTCTCTCCGTGTTGGTCTTTCAGATACGGCGGGCCCCAGTGACGGGTATCGTCGCCAGTGCCGGGACGCTCGACCTTGATTACTTCGGCGCCAAGATCACCGAGGATCTGCCCGCACCAAGGGCCGGCAAGCACGCGCGACAGGTCGAGGACGCGGATGTGGGATAACGCACCGGGCATGGCAAAATTCCTCAATATTTAGCGATCAGCGGGAAATGGAGGCTGGAGGCTGAACGAGGAGACGTCCGCATTCGCTTTCCGCCCAGCGTTCAAGCTGCAGGCTGCGCTGCTCCGTAGACTGGATGGCGCTATACCCGTACGCCGCTCAGCGTCGAAACGTGGATGAAAGAGCGTAATTCCATCTACGAGCTATACGATCGGGTTAAAGGGCGAACGAGAAAACACTGCCGCATACGTCTTTTATCCAGCGTTCAGCTTCCAGCCGCTGTTCTCGGCCGTTCTAATCCGTAGGGTGATGGGGCTTTACCCATCCGCCTCAGACATTGAAAGGTGGATGAAAGAGCGCCATCCACCCTACGGACTGGGCGCTGAACGAAGAGTCGCCGCATGCGTCTTTTCGTTCAGCCTCCAGCCTTCAGCCGCCGTTATCGGCTCTTCAGTTTTTCAGAAGAACGCCTGGATACCGGTCTGCGCGCGGCCGAGAATCAGCGCGTGCACGTCGTGGGTGCCTTCATAGGTGTTGACCACCTCGAGGTTGACCAGATGTCGCGCCACACCGAACTCGTCGCTGATGCCGTTACCGCCGAGCATGTCGCGGGCCAGACGAGCGACGTCCAGCGCCTTGCCGCAGCTGTTGCGCTTCATGATCGAGGTGATTTCCACCGCCGCGGTGCCTTCATCCTTCATCCGGCCGAGGCGCAGGCAACCTTGCAGGGCCAGCGTGATTTCGGTCTGCATGTCGGCGAGCTTCTTCTGGATCAGCTGATTCGCGGCCAGTGGGCGGCCGAACTGCTGACGGTCCAGCGTGTACTGACGTGCGGTGTGCCAGCAGAACTCGGCGGCGCCAAGGGCACCCCAGCTGATGCCGTAACGGGCCGAATCCAGGCAAGTGAACGGACCGCGCAGGCCGCGCACATCGGGGAAGGCGTTCTCTTCCGGACAGAACACGTTGTCCATGACGATCTCGCCGGTGATCGAGGCGCGCAGGCCGACCTTGCCGTGGATCGCCGGGGCGCTCAGGCCTTCCCAGCCCTTCTCCAGCACGAAGCCGCGAATCGCACCCTCGTCATCCTTCGCCCAGACCACGAAGACGTCGGCGATCGGACTGTTGGTGATCCACATTTTGGCGCCGGAGAGGCGGTAGCCGCCGTCGACCTTTTTGGCGCGAGTGACCATCGAGCCCGGGTCGGAGCCATGGTTCGGCTCGGTCAGGCCAAAGCAGCCGATGAATTCGCCGCTGGCGAGCTTAGGCAGGTACTTCTGCTTGGTTTCTTCGTTGCCGAACTCGTTGATCGGCACCATCACCAGCGAGGACTGCACGCTCATCATCGAGCGGTAGCCGGAGTCGATGCGTTCGACTTCACGGGCGATCAGACCGTAGCAAACGTAGTTCAGCCCGCTACCGCCGTAGGCTTCGGGAATGGTCGCGCCGAGCAGGCCGGTGTCGCCCATCTCGCGGAAGATCGCCGCATCGGTGCGCTCATGGCGGAAGGCTTCGAGCACGCGAGGCGCCAGCTTGTCGTCCGCGAACTGCTGGGCGCTGTCACGCACCATGCGCTCTTCGTCGGTGAGCTGCTGATCGAGCAGCAGCGGGTCGATCCAGTTGAAGCTTGCTTTGCCGGCCATGGGTGGTCCTCTTGTCGTAGACGGTGAGCCGGGCGCGACGCCCGGTGCAGCATTGATGGATTGATCCTAGAAGCTGAATCCATCGTTCGCAAACGAGTAATTCGCATCGACCTGTGCGATTTATGCACTCCAGCGTATGCTTAACCACCGTAATCGCAACTTATTAGTGAGGCAGTCGCATAATGCGCCGTAAAATCCCCAGCACTGCCGCGCTTGTTGCCTTCGAAGCGGCAGCACGCCACCAGAGCTTCACTCGCGCCGCCGAAGAGCTGGCGCTGACCCAGAGCGCCATCTGCCGGCAGATCGGCGGCCTCGAAGAGTTTCTCGGGCTTGAGCTGTTCCGCCGCTCGCGCCGCGGTGTGAAGTTGACCGAAGCTGGCCAATCCTATGCACGCCGTGTTGCCACCCAGCTCGACGCGGTGGAGCGCGACACTCTATCGGTGATGGGCCAGCAGGGCGCGATGACCATCGAACTGGCGCTGGTGCCGACCTTTGGCACTCAATGGTTACTCCCTCGACTTAAGCAATTCCAGGCGTTGCATCCGGAAATAACGGTCAATCTGACCAACCGCACTCGGCCGTTTCTCTTCGCCGATACCGATTTCGATGCGGCGATCTATTTCGGCGACGGCGAATGGTCCGGTACCGCCGCCCACCCCTTGATGCCGGAGCACTCGCTGCCCGTGTGCAGCCCCGCGCTGCTGGGCGACGCGGGCCAGTTGAGCGCTCAGGCTATCGCCGAAATGCCGTTACTGCAGCAGACCACCCGGCCCTATGCCTGGCGCCAGTGGTTCGATTCGCTGGGTATGAAGGTCGCGCGGGACATGACCGGGCCACGCCTGGAACTGTTCTCGATGCTGGCCCAGGCCGCTGAACATCGGATGGGCATAGCGCTGATCCCACCGTTCCTCATTCAACGTGAACTGGCCGAAGGGCGCTTGATTATCGCGCACCCCCACTCATACCGGCGCGAGGGGCAGGCCTACCACTTGATGATTCCCGAACGGCGGGTGGAGTCGGCAGCCATGAACGCCTTTCGCGACTGGTTGCTGTGCGAAGCGCGTACCTGGCTGGCGCAGCAGGCGTAAGCCAGGCACGACGGCGGCGTAATCGGAAACGTCGCCTCCGACTCGGATGAATGACGCCAGCCGCGCACTTTGTGAACAGTCCGCTTGAAACGCCAGCCCCTGTCCTTCCTACTACCGATCACGCCATTTGCAGACAGGATGTAGCTCAACGGCGCCAATCCAAGCGAGTCACGAAGCCTCATAGGTATTTCAACCAGGGACAGGTAGAAAGAATGAGTGGTTACGTACCCAATATTTCCAAGGCCAAGCGGGAAGCCGAGCTCAAAGAAGTCGAGCCGGTCGACCTGCATGCCCAGCACTGGGCGGAATACGAACGTTACGCAAAGCAACCCGCCAAGCCAGCCGAGAAGATAAAGCTGGCTCTTCGGATCGGCGTGTTCTTCGACGGCACCGGCAACAACGCCACCAACACCGCGCTAGGCCTGGCTTGCGGAGCGCATCATCCGGTGCAACAGGAAGACCTGGACGCCAGCTGCAAGCCGTATATGGCTGATCCGAATAGCAGTTATGGGAATGACGTGACGAATATCAGGAAGCTCAGCGAGCTGTACTCGGCCCCTCCATCGCTGGAAGGCACCGGCCAGCGAAAGCGAGCCTTTCGTAAGTTGTACATAGATGGGATCGGCACCGAAGCAGGGAAGGAAGACAGCGTCTTAGGTTCAGGCGCAGGCCGAGGCGATACGGGTATTGCCGGGCGTGTGCAGCAAGCCTTCAACGGTATCAAAGACCTGATCGATACCCTGTACAAAGGAAACCCAGATTGTGAAATCAGCTCGCTAAATTTCGATAGCTTCGGCTTCAGCCGAGGCGCGGCGGCGGCTAGGCACTTTGCCAATGAAGTTGTTCGAGGCACGCAAGGGCCTTTGGGAGCTGTGCTGCAAGACAATAGCAAAGCCTTCAGTCCAACCTTTATTGATCGCTACCAGCGCGATATCAATATGGGTTTTATCGGCCTGTTCGATACCGTCGCAGCAGTCGCAGGACTGGCCAATCTGGGTAATGTTAGTAGTTCGATCGCACCCTGGGTAAAGCTGTACCTGCCTCGGAAATACTTCACCAATGTGGTTCAGCTTGCGGCTCGCGACGAGGTACGCGCCAACTTTCCGTTGAGCCGAGTGAAGCCAGACCACACTGAAATCACCGTGCCAGGGGCGCACTCCGATATCGGCGGCGGGTATCTGAACGATGCCGAAGAATGCGTACTGGTCAGCCCCATGCAGGCGTTGACGGTAAACAAGGACGTTGACGTGCAGACAACCTCAATCTACCGGGACGCTGAACAAGCCAAGGCGCGCTTGGTTGCCGAAGGCTGGCCGGCCTCCATGCTAGAGATCGTCACACCGGAGCCTAAATTACTGCCTGTTTCGCGGGATCGCCTGGCGCCTCGGCAACAGCGCGTCTATGCCGGGCTGCAGCTCAGACGGCGGGTGAGGGGAGAACTATCGCGAGTGTATCTACGCGTCATGTATGAACTGGCCAAGCGAAGGGGTGTACGGTTCGAAGACATTCCTGACGAGCCGCAATATCTCATTCCAGCGGAGCTCGAATCTATTTGTAACCGATTTTCTGGAGGTGATTACAGCACAACCCTGGCCGAGGAAGAATTGCTGAAGCGCCGTTATATTCATATCTCGGCACATTGGAACAACCCGCTTAAAAAGCGATCCGCCAGCGGTTTAAACCTCATTTATATCAACGCCCCGAGCCCTGATGGGATTCGGCGGCAGCACCCCCACGTACCTGACTGGACATTGTTGTGATAAAGCCTTTTATCGCCTTGCTGGGCACGCTACTTCTATATGGTTGCCAAACCGCAGATCCGCTGTCCGCGGAAAATGACCCGAAGGCCCGTTGGTGGAGCCTTGAATTCATCGGGCCTAACTACATGACCGGCTGGGTCGAGTCGAGCATTGTCGAAGATATCAACGGTCAATCTTTCGATCACGGCAGCGGTGGCGTCATTGGCAACGGAAACCCGGGATATGCAACCGAAGCTGCCAGAGGCTGGGTTGACGGGGTCGGTGGAAATATAAGAGGGGTCGTTGGCGCGGATCTGCCAAAACGCATCTTTGTGCGCTGGCAATCGATAGTAGAG
Organism: Stutzerimonas sp.; assembly: GCF_982611455.1. Lineage (NCBI taxonomy): Bacteria > Pseudomonadati > Pseudomonadota > Gammaproteobacteria > Pseudomonadales > Pseudomonadaceae > Stutzerimonas > Stutzerimonas sp. The sequence continues at coordinate 41,863 of NZ_CEXBBO010000001.1, read as the reverse complement.
CCACAAACCTACCGAGCCTGGGTGGAAATTCCTGAAGCGGCCCGAGAAATCATGCGTACATCCATATACCGCCGCTGCTCAGAAACACCTGAGCGGACCTCGCGCTATATGGCCTCGGTTTACCTTGGATTGGCCCCAGGCGGAATTGTCCAAGCTTGGGTAGTGAATAGCTGCGGCTATGCGGTGGAGGTTGCCCGCGGCCAAGCCGAAGTTGAACCACTAGGCCCTTCCCAAGGCCTGACAGAGGGCCGCTACGCCTACAAAATCAGCGAGAAATCCCAGCGCTATATTGACAAACACGGCATCCCTTACGGGAGCTGGTAAAAAGAAGCGCGATAGAGCCGGCGTCCCTGACAGCAGCCTCAGAGTGAATCTCGAATTAGCCTTGAGCTAGCTTGATCAAAACATCGGCACGCCGCCAGAGCTAGAACCGTTATGTCAGCGATTCACATCGGGTAGCTACACGACCACACCGAGTGAGGAGTCGCTCCTCAGGAGTCGCTACCTCCACATTTCTGCGAATTGGAACAACCCGCTTGGGAAACAATCGCGAAGCGATCTCAGGTTGGTCTATATCAACGCTCCGTGTCCTGACGGGATTCGCATACAGCACCCTCATGTACTAGATTGGACGCTATTTTAATGAAGCTTTCTATCGTCCTATTCAGCGTCTTGCTTCTAGCTGGTTGTCAGACTGCAGATCCTTTACTGGCTGAGAACGACCCGAAGGACAGATGGTGGAGCCTCGAATTCATCGGGCCGAACTATATGACAGGCTGGGTAGAGGCGAGCCTGGTAGAGGATGTCCAAAGCCGTCTCATCAATCACGGCAGTGGTGGAGTCATCGGCAGCGGAGAATCCGGCTATGAAATCGAGTTCGCCCGAGGCTGGCCGCAGGGACTGGCAGGCGGTCAGCGTGCGGTCGTTGGTGCCGATCTGCCCAAGCGAATCTTTGTGCGCTGGCAATCGGTAGTGGAGCCGCAGACATACCGCGCATGGATCGACATACCTGAAGAAGCTCGCAAGATCATGTATGCCTCCACTCACCAACGCTGCGCAGATACCGGGCGGTCACGTTACATGGCCGCGGTCTACTTAGGGCTAGCACCGGGCGGCACTGTGCAGGTCTGGGTCCGTGACCAGTGCCACAACGCGGTGAAAGTCGCTCGCGGAAAGGGCCACATAGAACCACTGGGCCCACACCTCGGAAAATCAGGCGGACATTACTATCCGCAACCTGATGCGTCGAAACGCTATGTTGATAAGTTCGGCGTCCCTTATGGAAGCTGGTGATCCCGCCCGTTCCGCACCAATACTAGCTGGACCTTCCTTTGCTCAAAGATTCGACTGTTCTACTGAGTGTGCTGCTTCTACTCGGCTGCCAAACCACTGATCCGTTATCCGGCGAGCATGCTCCAAAAGACCCTTGGTGGAGCCTCGAATTCGTTGCGCCCATTTATATGACTGGCTGGGTCGAAGCAAGCATCGTGGAGGATGTGCACGGAAAGCTCTTCAATCACGGCAGCGCCGGGGTTATTGGTAGTGGCGACTATGGAAGTGAAAAGAGCTCGCTCGGGGCTGGCCTAACGGACTAGCGGGAAGCGGAATCCGTGGCGTCGTAGGTGCGGAACTGCCGAAACGCGTTTACGTACGCTGGCAATCCGTGGTGGAGCACCAAACGTATCGGGCCTGGATCGATATACCCGACCAAGCGAGAACGATCATGTACGACGCAACTCATCGATGGTGCCCGGATACGCCGGAGCAGAACGCCAGCTATATAGCCTCGCTATACCTGGGTCTGGCGCCGGGTGGAGTCGTTCAAGTCCGGGTACTAGATCAATGTCACAAGCCGGTTAAGGTCGCTCGCAGCAAAGCCGAGACGGAACCACTCGGGCCTCACCTTGGAAAATCCGGTGGCAATTACTACCCCCCAGCCAAAGGCGTCGAAGCGCTACATCGAAAAATTCGGCATTCCCTACGGTAGTTGGTGACCTCGGCAAAGCGGCCGCTTTATCAGCCTACCCACGCATTACGGTGTTACGTCGATGAAGATTCTCGTAGTGTTCCTTTGCTCTCTACTCGTTAGCAGCTGCCAGACAGCTACTGATCTGTCGGCAAAAAACGACCCGAAGGCCCGTTGGTGGAGCCTTGAATTTATCGGGCCTAACTACATGACCGGCTGGGTCGAGTCGAGCATTGTGGAAGATATCAACGGCCAATCTTTCGATCACGGCAGCGGTGGCGTCATTGGCAACGGAAACCCGGGATATGCAACCGAAACGGCTAGAGGCTGGGTTGACGGGGTCGGCGGAAACATACGAGGGGTTGTTGGCGCGGATCTGCCAAAACGCATCTTTGTACGCTGGCAGTCGGCAGTTGAGCCAAAAACCTACCGAGCCTGGGTAGAAATCCCTGAAGAAGCTCGACAGATCATGCACACATCCATATCCCACCGCTGCCCAGAAACACCTGAGCGGACGGCCCGCTATATGGCCTCGGTTTACCTAGGATTGGCTCCAGGCGGGATTGTCCAAGTTTGGGTAGTGAATAGTTGTGGCTATGCGGTGAAGGTTGCCCGCGGCCAGGGCGAGATAGAACCACTGGGCCCGCACCTAGGAAAGTCGGAGGGCCATTACTATCCGCAATCCGACGCATCGAAACGCTACGTTGAAAAGTACGGCATTCCCTACGGAAGCTGGTGAGGCCGCGCGGTAGCGCCGGCCTCACCAGGCAGCCTACGGGTGAGCCAGTGAAGTATCGAGGTAGCTTAGGCCGGCTTGAATGAATGCTTCATGGTTGGGCCTGCATTAGATGCCCACTTGCCGAGCGTCTATAGGCTAGCGCCCGCCTCCCATGGGGCCAGGCGCACCCTCCGCAAATCAAGCCGCCTCGGGCTTCTTCTTCCTCGGCTTGAGATATTTGGTCAGGCCCTGAAACCACATCACCAGCGCTGGGTTGCCTTGGATCTGGATGGCCTTGTTCTGGATGCCCTGCATGAACGCCAGTTGCTTGTTCTTGGCGTTCATGGTGGCGAATCCGTAGGCGCTGTCCTTGAAGCCGATGGTGAAAGCAGGCTCGACGGCGGGACCGCCTTGGGCGGTGACACGTTGATCCTTGACTACGTAATGCCGAGCGACTTTACCGTCGAGAGTATGCAACTGGAAGGTGAGGTCTTTGTCGCCGAGCTGTTTCTGGAATTCAGGGTTGTTGCGGCTGGCCTTGATCATCAAGCGACCAAGCATCCAGAGAAGGAAGCGGAATTTCATGCACGTTCTCGGCAGATAGAGAAATTTCGCGGATTGTAGCGACTTGCCGAGGTAACTCAACCATAAATAGTATTCAAAGGCACCCGGAGCCTGGCCGGCTCCGGGAGACACGAACTCAATTGATCGCGTCTTTCAGCATCTTTCCCGGCTTGAATGCCACGGTGTTGCTGGCCTTGATGGTAACGGGTTCGCCTGTCTGGGGATTCTTGCCCGTACGAGCGCCTCGGTGACGCTGCAGGAAGGTGCCGAAACCAACCAGGGTCACGCTGTCCTTACGGTTGAGCGCGTTGGTGATTTCATCGAGAACGGCATTGAGTACACGGTTGGCCTGATCCTTGGTGAGATCGGCCTTGTCGGCGATGGCGGCTGCGAGTTCCGGTTTGCGCATGGGTAGCCTCTAAGACTTTATTGTTTTTGTTCGCTGTTCTCCGAACAGCGTTCCGAGGCGCTGCAACTGCTCTAGGCTGCGGCAGCGCCTCGAAGGAGCATGGCACGCTGATGGCACTCGCGCCAGCCCTCGCCGACGCTTTACCGGATCATTCCGACGACTTTAGCGACAGAACTTGAGGCAGTTCAGCCAGCACTGGCGGCAACTGCTTGTTCAACCCCAACCGCTCTTGCACAGCCGCGCCCGTCAGCGCATAGCCCAACAAGTTTCCGTCAAGGCTGCGGAATAGAGCCTTGATGTCATTACCTTCACCTTCCACGCCCCAATGCCCCTCGCTGCCAGCCGCCGGCGGCGATACCACCAAAGGGCACACAGGGGTTTTCACGGTGATCGGCATCGGTCCGTAAGTTACGAAAGTCGATTTACCGGCAAGCGTTTGCGCCAGCGCCCGCACGCCACTCATCAGCGGCATCACATAAAGCAGATTGAGCCCACCCACCTCGGCGCAGTCGCCCAAGGCATAGACGTGTTCGGCCGAGGTTTGCAGCAGGCGATCCACACTGATACCGCGATTGACCACCAATCCTGCCGCTGCGGCCAGCTCGGTGCGCGGGCGCAGGCCTACCGCACTGACCACCAGATCGCAGTTCAACCGTTGGCCATCTGATAACCGGGCTTCGAGCCCCTCACCGTGCCGATCGAGACGTTCCAGCACCGACCCCAGGTGAAAACGCGCACCTAGCGACTCCAGCCCGCGCTGCACTGCCGCGGCAGCTTCGGTTGGCAGAAGCGACGGCATGATCTGTTCGCAAGGCGCCACCAGTTCGACGTCGTAGCCACCCTGCAGCAGGTCATTGGCGAATTCGCAACCGATCAGCCCGGCACCGACGATCAATACGCGCCGCTTGCCCCTGGCAGCTTCGCGAAAGCGGCCGTAGTCGAGCAAATCATTGATCGGGAAGATCGCGTCCTGCGCGTCGCCAGCGACCGGCACTTGGATAGTCTGCGCGCCCCAGGCGATCACCAAATCGCGATAAGCCACCGACTCGTTGCCAATCCATACGCGGCGGTTGGCTGGATCGAGACACGTCACCGACGTATGGGTGCGGATCTCGGCGTTGAGCTGAATCGCCATCACTCCGGCTGTTGCCATGCCCAGGCCATCGGCTTCTTTGTTCATGGCGAAACCGGTCGATAGCATCGGCTTCGAGTAGGAGCGGCCATCGTCGGCGGTAATCAGTAATAGCGGCGTTTCGCTGTCGTGTTTGCGGAATTCCCGCGCCAGGTTATAACCCGCCAAGCCCGTGCCGATGATGACTACCGGTGCCGCCATCTCGCTTTCCTCTTTGCGTACGCGGCTCATATCAGCCGATCGCGATCATTTCGAAATCCATCTTGCCTACACCGCAATCGGGGCAGAGCCAGTCCTCAGGCACATCCTCCCAGGGAGTTCCCGGCGCGATTCCATCATCCGGCCAGCCTTCGGCTTCGTCGTAGATGAACCCGCACACCACACATTGCCATTTCTTCATTTGCTTACCTCGATCATTGTCGACTGCGTTGACGCTATACCAGAACGCAGCAGTCCGCCAAACATCGGCGCCGCGTGTAATGGTTTTCATACCAGTGGATTTCAGAAAGAAACGAAAACGGGCGGCCTAAGCCGCCCGTCCGGGTCATGCACGCCATTAGCTGGCGACGGCGACTCCCACCAGCGGATCGCTGATGCCCATCACGTAAAAGCCGATCAGGCCGATGCTGCCGGCCAGCACGAGGTAGTACAGCGTCGGCAGCATGGTCTTGCGCAGGGTGATGCCTTCGCGACCGAGCAGGCCGACCGTAGCCGAGGCCGCCACCACGTTGTGAATGGCGATCATGTTGCCCGCTGCGGCACCCACCGACTGGAGCGCCACCATCAGCGCCCCGGAAATACCCAGCAGACTAGCCGTATTGAACTGGAACTGCGACAGCATCAGGTTCGACACGGTGTTGGAGCCCGCAATGAACGCGCCCAGTGCGCCCACGGCAGGCGCGAAGAACGGATACACGCCGCCGACGCTGTCAGCTACCAGCTGCGCCATGGCCACTGGCATCGAGACCAGATCGGAGCCGTTGACGCCGGAGTTGATCAATATCCGCACCATGGGGATAGTGAAGATCAGCACGAAGCCGGCACCGAGCAAGGTCTTGCTCGACTCGGAGATTGCCGCGCCCAGCTCACTGGCCTTCATCCGATGCAGGAAGAAGGTCACCAGTACTACCATGCAGAGAATCCCGCCAGGTAGATACAACGGCTCCAGGGCCCCGGAGACGCCAGTTTCACCGAGGATGTCCTTCCAGCCGAAGCTCACCGACATCAATGCCGCCTTGAGCTGCGGGAAGATCCGCGACATCACCAGGAAGATCGCCAGCAGCACGTATGGCGCCCAGGCCATCGGCACGGAGATCGGTGTGCGACCGGCGACATCGTCGATCTTCATTTCGATCTTGCCCATCCACTCCACCGGCCACTCGCTGGCAGGCGCGAAGTCCCAGCTGTTCTTGGGCAGCAGGAAGCCCGCCTTGGCGGCCGGAACCACGATGGCCAGGCCGACCAGGGCGCCGATCATCGACGGGAATTCCGGGCCGAGGAACACGCCAGCCGCGGCATAGGGGATCACGAACGCCAGACCGGTAAAGATGGCGAACGGCGCCATGCTCAGGCCTTCGCTCCAAGAGCGGTTGCGGCCGAAGAAGCGGGTCATGATGCAGATCATGATCAGCGGCATGAGGATGCCGCACAGCGCATGGATGATCGCCACGCGGGAGAAGATCAGATGGAAGAATATGTCCCAACTGCTACCCGCCGCAGTCAGCTGTCCGCCGAGCGTGGCCTGATCCAGACCGCCGGCGACACCTACCAGAATCGGTGTACCCACCGCACCGAAGGACACCGGCGTCGATTGCACCATCATGCCCAGCACCACGGCAGTCAACGCAGGGAAGCCCAGCGCGACCAGCAGCGGTGCGGCCACGGCTGCCGGCGTACCGAAGCCCGAAGCACCTTCGATGAAGCAGCCGAACAGCCAGGCGACGATAAGGACCTGAACGCGCTTGTCAGGGCTGACATTGGCGAAGCCACGGCGAATCGAGGCGATGCCGCCGGAATGCTTCAGCGTATTGAGGAGAAGGATGGCGCCGAAGATGATCCAGAGGATCGCGGCAGTGAGAATCAAGCCTTGCAGCGTGGAAGCCAGGACCCGGTTGAAGGTCATGTCCCAGGCCAGCAGCCCGATCAGCGCAGTAAGCACGAAAACCAGTGGCATCGCGTACTTGGCCGGCCAGCGAAAGCCGATCAGCAATACGCCCGCCAACACCAGTGGCACGAAGGCCAGTATGGACAGCAGTGTCTGACTCATTGTTGGGTTCCTTGTTTTTTGTTGTGAACCACTTCTTTCTCCGGGAAGCCCCGGCGCCCCGCATGGATGTCACAGCCTCATGCCACCCAAAGGTGCTGATCGACCGGCACGTCGACCCGCCCCCCATGCTCGAAAGCCCCGGACGCGATCAGGCGCCCGGGGCTTGCAAATTACGCCAATGGCCGGCTTGCGCCAGCCATCAGCAATCTCCTGAATACCTTCAAACTCCGTTCTGCTGCTTGAAGCGTTGACGCCAGGCATGCAGCAGCGGCTCGGTGTAACCGCTCGGCTGTTCGCGCCCTTTGAATACCAAGTCGCAAGCGGCTTGGAAAGCGGCAGATTGAGCATAATCGGCGGCCATCGGGCGATAGAGCGGATCACCGGCATTCTGCTGGTCGACCACCTTGGCCATGCGCTCCAATGTCTCACGGACCTGCGCCTCGCCAACCACACCGTGGCGCAGCCAGTTGGCCAAGTGCTGGCTGGAGATACGCAGCGTTGCGCGGTCTTCCATCAGGCCGACATCATGGATGTCCGGCACTTTAGAGCAACCCACGCCCTGCTCGACCCAACGCACCACGTAACCGAGGATGCCCTGGCAGTTGTTGTCCAGCTCCTGTTGGATCGCTTCGGCGGACCAGTTGCGTTCCGATGCCACCGGAATGGTCAGCAGATCGTTGATCAGTTGCTCGCGCTCGGCGCTCAGATCGATCTTTTCCAGCTCGGCCTGGACGGCCTGCACGTCGACCTGGTGGTAATGCAGCGCATGCAGCGTGGCGCCGGTCGGCGACGGTACCCAGGCGGTGTTGGCGCCGGCCTTGGGGTGCGCGATCTTCTGCTCGAGCATGGCGGCCATCAGGTCCGGCATGGCCCACATGCCCTTGCCGATCTGCGCCTTGCCACGCAAGCCGCAATTCAGACCGACCAGCACGTTGTTGCGCTCGTAGGCCTGGATCCAGGCGGTGCTCTTCATGTCGCCCTTACGCAGCACGGCGCCCGCTTCCATGATGCTGTGCATCTCGTCGCCGGTGCGGTCGAGGAAGCCAGTGTTGATGAAGGCCACGCGATTCTTCGCGGCGCCGATGCAGGCCTTGAGGTTGACGCTGGTGCGGCGCTCCTCGTCCATGATGCCGACCTTCAGCGTGTAGCGCGGCAGACCGATGAGGCCCTCGACGCGACCGAACAGTTCGTCGGTGAAGGCTACTTCGGCGGGGCCGTGCATCTTCGGCTTGACGATGTACATCGAGCCGGTGCGCGAGTTGCCTTTGCGCTGCTGGTCGTGCTTGGCGATCAGGCTGGTGATCACGCCATCCATGATGCCCTCCGGAATCTCGTGGCCTTCGCCGTCGATGATTGCCGGGTTGGTCATCAGATGGCCGACGTTGCGGATGAACAGCAGCGAGCGGCCGTGCAGCTTCAGATTCGAGCCGTCAGCGGCGGTGTATTCGCGGTCGGCATTGAGACGACGGGTGATGCGCTTGCCGCCCTTCTCCAGGTCTTCGACCAGGTCGCCCTTCATCAGGCCCAGCCAGTTGCGATAGACCAGCACCTTGTCGTCGGCATCGACCGCGGCGGTGGAGTCTTCGCAGTCCATGATGGTGGTCACGGCCGCTTCGACCAGCAGATCTTTCACGCCAGCCGCGTCGGTCTGGCCGATCGGGCTGTTCGGATCGATTTGGATCTCAACGTGCAGGCCGTTGTTCTTCAGCAGAATCGCCGTCGGCTCGACCGCTTCGCCCTGATGACCGACGAATTTCTCTGGTTGCTTCAGACCGGTGACGTTGCCGTTTTCCAGGGTGACCTTGAGCTGGCCATCCTGCACACGGTAGCTGACCGAATCGGCGTGGCTGCCTTCGGCCAACGGCGCGGCCTGATCGAGGAAGTTACGCGCAAAGGCGATGACCTTGGCGCCGCGCACCTCGTTGTAGCCCGGACCCTTTTGCGCGCCGTTCTCTTCGCTGATGGCGTCAGTGCCGTAAAGCGCGTCATACAGCGAGCCCCAGCGGGCGTTGGCGGCGTTCAGCGCATAACGGGCGTTGCCGATCGGCACCACCAGCTGCGGGCCGGCCTGGCTGGAAATCTCGCTGTCGACATTACTGGTGCTGATCTTCACATCGCCCGGCTCCGGCTGCAGGTAGCCGATGGACTCGAGGAAGGCGCGGTAAGCCGGCATGTCGCTGATCGGACCGGGATTGCTGCGGTGCCAATTATCCAGCTCCACCTGCAGGCGGTCGCGCTCGGCAAGCAGCGCGCGGTTCTTCGGCGCCAGATCGTGGACCAGCTGATCGAAACCGCTCCAGAAGGCTGCAGCTTCGACGCCAGTGCCAGGCAGCACTTCGTCTTCGATGAAACGCTGCAGGTTGGCCGCCACTTGCAGACGGCCCAGGGTTACGCGTTCGTTCATGACAAAACCTCTCTGTTCTTTATTCAGCCAGCCGCGGATGGCTGCCCATCGCGCGCCGGGGTCGGAAAATGTCGCGGTATGTGCAGCTACCGTTCGCCCCTCTTTCCAGCCTCCAGCGCTTTTCTCGTTCTTCAACCGACAGCGGCAACGCCAGCCTTGGCCACTTGCGCATCCTGCGTGGCAGTCACGCCCGATACCCCAACCGAGCCGACCACGTTGCCGTCGACGATCACCGGCACGCCGCCTTCCAGCGAGCACACCACCGGCGCAGACAGGAAGGCATTACGCCCGCCATTGACCATGTCTTCGTAACCCTTGGTTTCGCGACGGCCGACGGCAGCGCTACGAGCCTTCTCCGTGGCGATGTAGGAAGCGATCGGTGCGCAGCCATCAAGACGCTCCAGGCCCAGCGGATGGCCGCCGTCGTCGGCGACGACGATCGTTACGGCCCAACCGTTGTTCTGCGCTTCTGTGCGGGCGGCGGCAAGGATGGCGGTTACTTCGGTCTGGGTCAGCATGGATTTGGTTTTCATCTCGATTCTCCTGTCTTTGTAATTCGGTTATTCACTGCGCTATCCGTAAACCGGTCGGCGTAGGGTGGGCCGGGCGGCGCTCCACTTCAGTTCGTAGGGTGGGCTTCAGCCCACCGGAATCGTTCATCGGACGCTCAGCATCCTGGTGGGCTGAAGCGGAACGCCGCCCGGCCCACCCTACCGGCTCGTCCTGCTTTAGCTCATCGCCTCCTCGACGATCTCGATCCAGTGTCGCACCGGCGTCCGACCGGCACCGTCGAGGTGGGTCTGGCAACCGATGTTGGCGGTGACGATGACTTCCGGCTTGCCGCTTTCCAGCGCGGTCAGCTTGTTGTCGCGCAACTGCTTGGACAGCTCCGGCTGAGTGATCGAATAGCTGCCGGCCGAGCCACAGCACAGGTGCGCGTCCGGTACGGCGGTGAGCTGGAAGCCCAGGCGGGTGAGCACGTCTTCGACCGCGCCACCGAGCTTTTGTGCATGCTGCAACGTGCAAGGGCAATGAAACGCCATGCGCTTGTCGGCTTTGACGTTCAGGCGCTCGAGCTCGGCGCTGCGCATCACTTCCACCAGATCCTTGGCCAGGGCGCTGACCCGCGCAGCCTTGGTCGCATAGGCCGGATCATCACGCAGCAAATGACCGTAATCCTTGATGAACGAGCCGCAACCACTCGCAGTCTGCACGATGGCTTCGGCGCCGCCTTCGATGGCAGGCCACCAGGCGTCAATGTTGCGTCGGGCGCGGTCAAGGCCAGCCTGCTGGGCGTTCAGGTGGTAATCCACAGCGCCGCAGCATCCGGCTTCGCGTGCTGTGGAAACGCTGATGCCGAGGCGGTCGAGCACGCGCGCGGTAGCGGCGTTAGTATTCGGTGACAGGCTCGGCTGTACGCAACCTTCGAGCATCAGCACGCGACGTGCATGCAATACCTGCGGGCGCGGCTTGGCCGGGGTGACCTGGCGCGGCATGTGAGACTTGAGGGTCGCCGGCATCAGCGGTCGCAGCGCATTACCGGCACCAAGCAGCGCCTTGAACAGCCCCGGACGCGGAATCACGTTGCGTAGCCCAGTGCGCAGCAGGCGTTCGCCCGCCGAGCGCTGAACTTGCTGTTCCATGAAGTCACGGCCGATATCCAGCAGGTTGTGGTACTGGACACCGGACGGGCAGGTCGTCTCGCAGTTGCGGCAGGTCAGGCAACGATCCAGGTGCGTCTGCGTGCTCTCGGTGACCTCACCGCCCTCGAACATCTGCTTCATCAGATAGATGCGCCCGCGCGGGCCATCCAGCTCATCACCAAGCAATTGGTAGGTCGGGCAGGTGGCGTTGCAGAAACCACAGTGCACGCAAGAACGCAGAATGCTCTCGGCTTCCTCGGCACGCGGCAGCTTCTTCGCGGCTTCGCTGAGATTGGTTTGCATATCAGACCTCGGAATACATACGGCCGGGGTTGAAAATCCCCTGCGGGTCGAGTTGCGTCTTGAGCTGGCGGTGGTAGCGCAGCAGCGGTTCGCTCAATGGTTGGAACGGGCTGGCGGTGGCACCGGCGGTAAAGCAGATGGCGTGACCGCCGACTTCGCCCACGATTGCACGGATGCTCTGCGCATCGGCGTCTGACCTCAGCCAGCGTTGCGCGCCCGCCCAGTCGATCAATTGTTCGCCAGGCAGGGCCAGCTCAGCCGTGTTGGTTGGCAGCGACAGGCGCCACAGAGACCGCGCATCGGCAAAAAAGCTCAGGCGTTGCTCGCGCAAGTCATTCCAATAGCCGGAGTCCAAGGCTTCGCCGCCAATACGGTCGCAGGCGGCATTGACCGAGCCCTCACCACCTTCCAGGCGTAAATGCAGCGCGGTGCCGTCATGGCTCGCCGCAGTGATCGGCACCGGTTGCTGACCCCATTCGGCAAGCTTGAGCAGCGCGCGGTCAACCGGCATCTCGACCCGCAGGCTGCGGCACAGACGCGGCTTGGGCAGCACTTTCAGCGACACCTCGGTAAGCACGCCGAGGCAGCCGAAGCTGCCGGCCATCAGGCGCGACAGGTCATAACCGGCAACGTTTTTCATCACTTCGCCGCCGAAGCGCAGGTGCTTGCCGTGGCCGGTGATGACCCGTGTGCCGAGCACGAAATCGCGCACCGAACCGGACCAGGGCCGACGCGGGCCGGAGAGGCCCGCGGCGATCATGCCGCCGACCGTGGCGCCTTCGGTGAAGTGCGGCGGCTCGCAAGGCAGCATCTGTCCGGCCTCGTCGAGAGCTGCTTCCAGCTCCGCCAGCGGCGTGCCGGCACGCGCGGTGATCACCAATTCGGTGGGGTCATAGCTGACGATGCCGCGATGCGTGCGGGTATCAAGCAGCGTGCCCTTGACCGCACGGCCGATATGCGCCTTGCTGCCGCCGCCCTGGATACGCAACGGGGTGTTGTTGGCCAACGCCTGATTGACCTGTTCGAGCAAGTGCTCGCTGGCGTCGTAGGAAACGGACATCAGAAGCGCTCCAATTCGGGGAAGGGCAACTGTCCGCCGTGCACATGCATGCCGCCAAATTCGGCACAGCGGTGCAAGGTCGGAATGTTCTTGCCAGGATTGAGTAAGCCGCTCGGGTCGAAAGCCGCTTTTACCGCGTGGAACAGGGTCAGCTCGTCGGCATTGAACTGCGCGCACATTTGATTGATCTTCTCGCGACCGACACCGTGCTCACCGGTGATCGAACCACCGACCTTGACGCAGAGTTCGAGAATCTTGCCGCCCAACGCCTCGGCGCGTTCCAGCTCGCCTTCTTGATTGGCATCGAAGAGGATCAGCGGGTGCATATTGCCGTCACCGGCATGGAACACGTTGGCGACTCGCAGGCCATATTCGTCGGACAGGTCGGAAATACCTTTGAGTACACCCGGCAATTCGCGGCGCGGAATGGTGCCGTCCATGCAGTAGTAGTCCGGCGAGATGCGCCCGACCGCCGGGAAAGCATTCTTGCGTCCGGCCCAGAAGCGCACACGCTCGGCTTCGTCCTTGGCCAGCCGCACCTCGGTGGCACCTGCCAGCCGCAAGACTTCACTGACGCGATCGCAATCATCACTCACGTCGGCTTCGACGCCATCCAGCTCGCAGAGCAGAATCGCCTCTGCATCCACCGGATAACCGGCACGGATGAAGTCTTCGGCGGCGCGGATCGATAGGTTGTCCATCATCTCCAGGCCGCCGGGGATGATGCCGGCAGCGATGATGTCGCCGACCGCACGCCCGGCTTTTTCCACCGAGTCGAAGGCCGCCAGCAAGACCTTGGCTACTTGCGGCTTGGGCAGCAGCTTGACCGTGACCTCGGTGACGATGCCGAGCATGCCCTCGGAGCCGGTGAACAGCGCCAGCAGGTCGAAGCCCGGCGAGTCCAGCGCGTCGGAGCCGAGCACCATGCGCTCGCCCTCGACGGTAAGAATTTCCACCTTGAGCAGGTTGTGCACGGTCAGGCCGTACTTCAGGCAGTGCACGCCGCCAGCGTTCTCAGCGACGTTGCCACCGATGGAGCACGCGATTTGCGAGGACGGGTCCGGCGCGTAGTAAAGATCGAAGGGTGCCGCAGCCTGGGATATCGCCAGGTTGCGCACGCCGGGCTGAACACGGGCGAAGCGACCGGCCGGGTCGACTTCGAGAATCTTGTTGAAACGCGCCATCACCAAAAGCACGCCCTGTTCCAGCGGCAGCGCGCCGCCAGAAAGACCAGTGCCGGCACCGCGGGCGACGACCGGTACGCGACGCTGATGGCAAACCTTCAGCAACGTCTCGACCTGCTCGATGCGCTCGGGCAACACCACCAGCATCGGCGTCGTGCGGTAGGCGGACAGACCATCGCACTCGTAGGGCTTGAGGTCTTCGCCGCGATGGAGGATGTCCAGGTCCGGCAGTTGCGTCTGCAATTCGCTGAGCAGTGCCGCCTTGTCAACCTTCGGCAGCTCACCGTCGACGCGTTCGTCGTAGAGAATATTCATGCAGTTCGGTGCTCTCGTTGTTCACCATCAGCACAGCCAGCTGCGGTGGATTGACGCATCATTAGCCCTGTATTGCCGCCTCGTCCACCGCCGAAACCACTGGTCCTACCAGTTTCTTTCAGCAGGCTTTCATAACCCACGATCAAAATGGCCATATACCGGGGCCGGAGCACCTTTATCCGGCAATGCGGTAGACTTCGACCAAACTGGTCCTACCAGTGAGGAGACTCTTGAATGCTGATTGAAAACCCCCAGGATCGCCGTCAACTGGCAGACGTGGTCGCCGAGCGGATCGAGCGCTTGATCGTCGATGGCGTGCTCAAGGTCGGCCAGGCTTTACCGTCGGAACGACGTCTGTGCGAAAAACTGGGCATCTCTCGCTCGGCCTTGCGCGAAGGGCTGCGCATTCTGCGTGGGCGCGGCATCATCGAAACCGCGCAAGGCCGCGGCTCGCACGTGGCAAGGCTGTCAGGCGAACAGGATGCGAGCCCGCTCATGCATCTGTTCAACTCGCAGCCGCGCACATTATTCGACCTGCTTGAAGTCCGCGCCCTACTGGAAGGTGAGTCGGCACGGCTGGCGGCGCTACGCGGTACCGACGCCGATTTCATCCTGCTGCGCCGCCGCTACGAAGAAATGCTTGCCGCGCACACTGCGGAAGCCGGCGACCCACGCGAGCATGCGCGCCTCGATCACGCCTTCCATCTGGCCGTCAGCGAGGCCTCGCACAACCCGGTACTGGTGCACACGCTGCAGTCGTTGACCGACCTGATGCTCTCTACCGTATTCGCCTCGGTGAACAACCTCTACCACCGACCCACGCAGAAGCGGCAAATCGACCGGCAACATTCGCGACTGTTCCATGCTGTCACCGAGCGCCTCCCCGACCAGGCCCAGCGCGCCGCTCGCGATCACATCCACAGCATTCGCGACAACCTCAAGGAGATCGAGCAGGAAGAACAGCGTCTGGTTCGCGCGACGATGCGGCTGGAGGGGTGGACGTAAAAAAGGCTGGAGGCTGGAGGCTGGAGGCTGGAGGCTGGACAGTGTGATGGCTTGTGCGGAACGGCTGCCAGGCTTTTGCTCGTTCAGCTTTCCAGCCTCCGACGCTTTTATCGGCCGCTCCGCACCCATGCTAGACTCGCCCGCTCCATCCGCTGTGCCGAAACCCCCGTGTCCGACTTTCCCGACTGGCTGACCGCCGACCGCCTTCCCACTGCCCTTGATCCCGCCATGCATGATTGGCTGTTCGTCGACAAAGGCTCGCTGACCCGCCGCCTTACCGAACTGGCTGCAGGTGCTTTCAGCGTTACTCCGCTGGCCGAAGGCTGGGAAACGCTGCGCGACGACGAATGTGCCGCGCTGGGGGTGGCGATTGGCAGCCAGGGCTGGGTTCGTGAGGTCTACCTGCGCGGCCATCTGCAGCCTTGGGTGTTCGCCCGTAGTGTCGCCGCCAGCAGCGCGCTGGAAGAGTCCGGGCTGGATCTGCCGCACCTGGGCAACCGTTCGCTGGGCGAGTTGCTGTTCAGCGACCCGGCGTTCGCTCGCGGTCCACTGGAAGCCCGTCGCTACCCCGACGCCTGGCTTCCGCAGGATGTCCGCCAGGCTCAGCTCTGGGCCCGCCGCTCCTGTTTCAGCCAGGGCGATCTGCGCGTGCTGGTCGCTGAGGTGTTTCTGCCAGCCCTGTGGCGGGCCGCACGGATCACGACCTGAACGCGGCACAGACTGCCCCATAACCGCCCTTCACCGCTTGGAGACCCGCCGATGTACCAAAAGCTTCTGCAATCGAGCAATCGCCTGCATCCGCGCGCCTGGGACTTCATTCAGCTGATGCGCCTGGAGCGGCCCATCGGCACCTATCTGCTGCTATGGCCAACGCTATGGGCGCTGTGGATCGCCGGTGAAGGCTCGCCCAGCGTGAAGAACGTGGTGATCTTCGTTCTCGGCGTAATCCTGATGCGCGCCGCCGGCTGCGTGATCAACGATTTCGCCGATCGCAACTTCGACGGCCACGTCAGCCGCACCAAGGGTCGCCCGCTGGCGACCGGCAAGGTCACCACCAAGGAAGCCTGGATTCTCTTCGCCGTACTGGTCGCCCTGAGCTTCGGCTTGGTGCTGCTGACCAACGCGGCAACCATCTGGCTATCTTTCGGCGCGCTCGGGGTTGCCGCGCTCTATCCCTTCATGAAGCGCTACACCTATTACCCGCAGGTGGTGCTGGGCGCGGCGTTCTCATGGGGTATGCCGATGGCCTTCACCGCCGAGACCGGCAGCCTGCCGCCGGAAGCCTGGTTGCTGTTCATCGCCAACGTGGTCTGGACCGTGGGCTACGACACTTATTACGCCATGGCCGACCGCGAGGACGATCTGAAGATCGGCATCAAGTCCACCGCCATCCTGTTCGGCGAGGCCGATCGAGTGATCATCGCGACCTTGCAAGGCCTGGCGTTGTTCTGCCTGATTCTCGCTGGCGTGCGCTTCGAACTCGGCCAGTGGTTCCACCTGGGCCTGACCATCGCCGCCGTCTGCTTCGCCTGGGAGTTCTGGAAAACCCGCTCGCGCAAGCCGCAGGTCTGCTTCAAGGCGTTCCTGCATAACCACTGGGCCGGGCTGGCGATCCTCCTCGGGATCATCCTCGACTACGCGACGCGCACATAAGCAAGCCACTTCCAGACCGATAGGCGGCCCCGTAGGCCAGCGAGGCTGCAGCAATCTGCATATTCGGGTCGATGACATACACAGATCGGCTCTACAGCTGCCGGCCCGTAAACGGGCGCCGGGGTTACTTCAGCTGTGTTTTCAGTCGATCCCAGGCGGCAACGAAAGCAGCGGCGCTACGCGCCACTGCCTCGGCATCCTGTCCCGGTCTGTAGAGCGCAGAACCCAGACCGAAGCCATCCGCACCGGCTTCCATGAACACATGCATGTTGTCGGGCGTGATGCCGCCGACCGGAACCAGCCAGCACTCCTTGGGAAACACTGCCCGCCAGGCTTTCACCACGGCGGGGCCGCACTGCTCCGCTGGGAACAGCTTGAGCACCTGGGCGCCAGCCTCCAGCGCAGCGAAACCCTCACTCGGCGTTGCCACCCCCGGCGCGCTGATCAGTCCGGCAGCACGCGTGGCACGGATGACGTCCGGATGCATGTTCGGGGAGACGATAAGGCGACCGCCGGCCTCGGCCACCGCCTGCACTTGCGCCACATCGAGCACCGTGCCAGCACCGATCAGGCAGTCGGCACCCAAATCCGCGGCGAGCATTTCGATACTCACCAGTGCCTGCGGTGAATTCAGCGGGATTTCGATCAGGCGGAAGCCGCTCTCGTAAAGCGCCCGGCCCACCGGGAGAATCGACCCCGGCGTAATGCCGCGCAGAATCGCTACCAGTGGTAGCGGGGCCATGAATGAGTCAAGCACGCTGCATCTCCTCTTTTGCGACCAGCCCGGCGGCTTGCGCGACCTGCCGGAGATCGGCGACGTCGGGGTTGTCCAGGCTCCGCACACGGTAGAGGCCGATCAGGCAGGGCTCGCTCATCGACCTCTCCATCCCAGCTCGGCGGATACGTCGGCCGCGCACCGTATGACCACAGGCCGCAGTTCTTCCAGGCGACTTTCCGGCATGTAGGGGATCGCACTGGCGACGCTCAGCGCCGCAATGATTTCCCCTCCCGTATCGCGAACAGGGGCCGCTACGCAGCGCACACCGAGTTCGTTCTCCTCAAGGTCGAAGCTGAAACCACCCGCCGCGTATTCCGCCATCTGTGCGTGATAGTCCTGCCAGGGCGTGAACTCCTCACGCAACCCGCTCTGCCCCGCTCGCCGCTGAAGTCCTTCTTCGTAAAGCGCCTGCCAGTCGGCTGCGGGTAGGTCGAGCATCAGCGATTTGCCAATTCCGGTCAGAGCAAGGGGCATGCGCAAACCAATACGCGAGCGCATCTCCAGGCCACGCGTGCTCGACAACTTATCGATATAGAGAACGTCACCGCTTTCACGGACGCCGAGGTGAATGGTGTCCTGCGTCAGATCGGCCAGGCGCTGCAGATGAGGGCGCGCCAGTTTGATCAACGGCATCTCTGCGCGAGCCTTGTAACCCAGCTCGATCAGCCGCGGGCCGAGGCGATAGCCCTGCGCCTCGCTGCGCAGATAATCGGCCTGCACCAGCGCCGCGACCAGACGGTGTGTCGTGCTGCGCGTGCAGCCAATGGCGGCGCCGATCGCGGCAAGCGAATCCGCACCCTGCGACACCGCATCGATTACCGCCAATCCCCGAAACAGCGCCTGCGCGCCGAGGGGAGCTTCTTTGTTGTTGTCTTGAGTCATGAGCGTCTCCTACGAAGCGCACCTTAGTCCCAACGACAGCCAATCTCAATATACGAGTTACACTCCCAAAATATGGGATATAGCTGAGCGGACAAATTTGTCATATGGCTGCAACATTTCCGTTATCTAATGCCGAGCGACAAGAAACGGACCGAGAGCGGACATGAACGGCAAATGCATACTGATCGTCGATGACGAAGCGCCGATTCGCGAGATGATCGTGGTGGCGCTGGAAATGGCCGGCTACGAATGCCTCGAAGCGGACAATACCCAGCAGGCCCACGCGCTGATCATCGACCGCCAACCGGACCTGATCCTGCTCGACTGGATGCTGCCCGGCACCTCCGGAATCGAGCTGGCCCGGCGTCTCAAGCGCGACGAAATGACCGCCAGCACCCCCATCATCATGCTCACCGCCAAGGATGCCGAGGACAACAAGATCCAGGGCCTTGAGGTCGGTGCCGACGACTACATCACCAAGCCGTTTTCGCCGCGCGAGCTAGTGGCGCGCCTCAAAGCAGTGCTGCGACGTGCCGCGCCCAGCGACAACGAGACGCCGATCGAGATTGGCGGACTGCTGCTCGACCCCATCAGCCACCGAGTCACCATCGATGGTTCGCCGGCGGACATGGGCCCGACCGAGTACCGCCTGCTGCAGTTCTTCATGACCCACCAGGAGCGCGCCTACACCCGCGGGCAGTTGCTCGATCAGGTCTGGGGCGGCAATGTCTATGTCGAAGAGCGCACCGTGGACGTGCATATCCGGCGCCTGCGCAAGGCGTTGGGCGAAACCTATGAGAACCTGGTGCAGACCGTGCGTGGCACCGGTTATCGTTTTTCCACCAAGAGCTGAACAAAGCCGCAACCGCCGGGCTTTAGCTGGCGTTGTAGATGATTTCCAGCCGGCCCCAAGCTGTCTCAAGGAGCGTTAGCGGTGAACCAAGACTGGCAAGGCGCATTGGTGCGCCGGCTGCTTCTGCTGTTGGCGGGATGCCTGCTGATCGGCCTGATCACCGGCGAATATGCCTGGGCTCTGGTGGTGGGCCTGTCTGGGTATGTCGGCTGGACCCTGCATCAGATGCGGCGTCTGCAGCGCTGGCTCAAGCGCAGTCAGCCCGACGAGCCGCCGCCGGACAGTCACGGCCTGTGGGGCGAGATTTTCGACAATCTCTATCAATTGCAGCGCAGGGACTTGCGTTTGCGCGGCCAACTGCAGGCTGTCATCGATCGCGTTCAGGGCTCGACGACAGCGCTGAAGGATGCCGTGATCATGCTCGACAGCGACGGCAATCTGGAGTGGTGGAACCCCGCCGCAGAACGTCTGCTGGGCCTGAAGAAACCGGACACCGGACATCCGGTCACCAACATGGTCCGCCATCCGAGCTTCAAGGAATACTTCGACAGCGGTCGGCACGAGGAGCCGCTGGAGCTTTCCTCGCCGGTCAATGATCGCCTCTGGCTGCAGGTCACCATTACCCGCTACGGCAACAGCGAGCACCTGATGGTGGTGCGCGACATCACGCGGTTGCATCTGCTGGAGCAAATGCGCAAGGACTTCGTCGCCAACGTCTCCCATGAGTTGCGCACGCCGTTGACGGTGATTTCTGGCTATCTGGAAACCATGCTCGAACACACCGACGAGATGAATCCACGCTGGTCACGAGCGCTGCAGCAGATGAACCAGCAGGCTGGACGCATGCAGCATCTGCTCAATGACTTGTTGCTGCTGGCGAAACTGGAAGCCACCAATCCGCCGACCAATACCCAGCCAGTGGCTGTCGCCGCCTTGCTGCAGTCGATCAAGAGCGACGCCCAGGCCCTGTCCGCCGAGTGCAACCATGCCATCAGCCTCGAAGCCGACCCCACCTTGCTGCTCAAGGGCAGCGAGGCCGAGCTGCGCAGCGCGTTTTCCAATCTGATATTCAACGCGGTGAAGTACACCCCGGCTGGCGGCGAGATCCAGATCCGCTGGTGGTGTAACGAGCACGGCGCGCATCTGGCCGTGCAGGATTCCGGGATCGGAATCGAATCCAAGCACCTGCCTCGCCTGACCGAACGTTTCTACCGGGTCGATTCTAGTCGCGCCAGCAACACTGGCGGCACCGGACTGGGTCTGGCCATCGTCAAGCACGTGCTGTTGCGCCATCAAGGCCGCCTGGACGTGAACAGCACGCCGGGCAAAGGCAGCATATTTACCTGCCATTTCCCGCTGTCCCAGGCTTCGGTGCAGTAAGCGCTGCCAATCGACTGCCGACCAACGCCATCACCGGCTCCTTGAAATAACCCGAGTCGAGCCCCATCCTGTGGCCGTCATCAACTATCCGAAACCTTCATGGACCCTTCCCCCAGCTACGTTGCACCTTCCTACTTCGCCGATTTCGGCCTGATTCTTTTTGCCCTGTTCCTGGTTCTGCTCAACGGCTTCTTCGTGGCGGCGGAGTTCGCCATGGTCAAGCTACGCGCGACCAAGGTCGAAGCCATCGCCAAGGAACACGGCTGGCGCGGGCATATCCTGCGCAAGGTTCACAATCAGCTGGACGCCTACCTGTCCGCCTGCCAGCTGGGTATCACACTCGCATCCCTGGGCCTCGGCTGGGTCGGCGAGCCAGCCTTCGCTCATCTGCTCGAACCGCTGCTGGCAGCCGTTGGCGTGCAATCGCAGGCCGTGGTTCATGGCGTCGCGTTCTTCACTGCGTTTTTCATCATTTCCTATCTGCACATCGTCGTTGGCGAACTGGCGCCGAAATCCTGGGCGATCCGCAAACCCGAGCTGCTGTCGCTGTGGACGGCCGCGCCGTTGTACCTGTTCTACTGGGCCATGTACCCGGCAATTTACCTGCTCAACGCCAGCGCCAACGCGATTCTGCGTATCGCCGGGCAAGGTGAGCCGGGAGATCATTACGAACACCACTACAGCCGCGACGAGCTGAAGCTGATCCTGCATTCCAATCGTGCGCTGGACCCGGCCAACCAGGACATCAAGGTGCTCGCCTCGGCCGTTGAGATGAGCGAGCTGGAAGTCGCCGACTGGGCCAACTCGCGCGAGGACCTGTTGCAGCTTGAACACAGCGCATCGCTGTCGGAAATCCTCGACCTGATTCGTCGCCATAAATACAGCCGTTACCCGGTATACGATGCCGAGCAGGGCGATTACATCGGTCTGCTGCATATCAAGGATCTGCTACTGGCGCTGGCCGGCGACGAGCAACTGGCGCTGCATTTCGACCTCACCGCCCTGCTGCGACCGCTGGAACGGGTGCCCCGACACCTGCCACTGAACGCGTTGCTGGATCAGTTCCGTCAAGGCGGCGCGCATTTCGTGCTGGTGGAGGAAGGCGACCATAAAGTGGTGGGCTTCTTGACCATGGAGGACGTGCTCGAAGTGCTGGTGGGCGATATCCAGGACGAGCATCGCAAAACCGAGCGGGGCATCCTCGCCTATCAGCCCGGCAAACTGTTGGTGCGGGGCGACACGCCGCTGTTCAAGGTCGAGCGCCTGCTGAACATCGACCTCGACCACATCGAGGCAGACACGCTTGCGGGCCTGATCTACGAAACGCTAAAGCGGGTGCCGGAAGAAAACGAAGTGCTGGTTATCGAGAGCTTGCAGATCGTCATCAAGAAGATGCGCGGGCCGAAGATCGTATTGGCCAAGGTGTTGAAGCAGGAATAAGAAGGCGGCAGGCGGCAGGCGGCAGGCGGCAGGCGGCAGGCGGCAGGCGGCAGGCGGATCAGCCTAGTGTGGCGTCTGGTGCCGTCAAACGCTTTTTCCGCTTTTCCGCTTTTTCCTGAAGCCTGAAGCCTGAAGCCTGAGGCCTGAAGCCGCCCTAATCCCCGCCAACCGCGAAATTCGGCAGGCTGTTGACCGGCTGAGAGAAGTCGAAGGGAATCGACTCGATCGCTAGTCCGACGTTGCGCTGCACCACGAAGTGCAGGTGCGGGCCGGTGCTGTTTCCGGTATTGCCGGAACGCGCAATGCGGGCGCCGGTCTCGACGCGCTGACCCTCGCGGACGCTCACAGACCCCTTCATCAGGTGCAGGTAGACGCCCATGGTGCCGTCGTCGTGCATGATTCGCACAAAGTTGCCCGATGGGTTGTTACCGCGCCCGCTCTGGCTGTTCTCGATCTTGACCACCATGCCGCCGCGCGCCGCCACGATCGATGTGCCTTCCGGCATGGCGATATCTGCGGCATAGCGACCTTTGGGAGTGAAGTGACTGTATTTGCCATTGGCGCCCTGGGTCAGCCGGAACGGCCCACCGCGCCAGGGCAACGGGTATTTGTAGGGCTTGGGCAGCAGACGCGGGTCGCCCAGGGCATGGCGCAGCTTGGGGGTGTACTTCAGCGGTTTGGAAGGATCGAGCGGAGCCAAGGTCGCCAGGCGGATCTGACTGCGCGGTGGCAGTACCCAGCGAATCGGCTTGTCCGGCACCCCAACGGCGTTCTGCACGCCGGTCAGCTTGAGTTCGATGTCCACCGGTGCAAACAGATCATTGCGCACCAGCAGCGTCTCACCACCCGCATGTTTGCGGGTTTCCAGTTTCACCTGGGTATCGAGCTTCTCGACCATGCGGTCGTTGAACGTGAACACGGCAGCGCCCGGTGCGGCCTGGTCGGTATAGGTGACTACGCCGTTGGCGTCGGTGTATTTGTAAATGGTCAAGGCCGAGGCGGGCGATGCCAGCCAGAACAGCCCGAGACAGAGAATGATGCGCCCCAACATAACGGCAGACTTCATGTGGTTATGTGCGTAGAGGGCTGCAGACTAGCAGCGCAACGGGACAGGCGCGAGCCACCGACCGTCGGCCTGTGAAATTGTTCCTTCTATAAAGTTTTTTCCGGACGGACGGACACGCTTTACTCCGAATCGAGTCGCCAACGGCCGACCGAGCCGGACTCAGGCGCCCGGAACGAAATGCCGCTGCGCGGTGCCGCGGGCGATCAGCCGCGACAGGTAATCGAGCTTTTGCGGGTCGCGGTCGACAAAACGGAAGGTCAGCTGCAGCCACTCGCTGTCGGGCTTCGGCTCTAGCGCCGCGACAGCGTGCAGGTAGCCGTTCAGGCGGGCCACTTCGCCACCCTCACCCTGCTCCAGATCGAGCACGGCACTTTCCAACACCTGCGGCAGGGTTTCGCTGCGCTTGACCACCAACAGACCTTCTTTGAGGCTCAGCGCCTTGATGACACAGGCGAGCGTCCCGGAAGCCAGGCGCAACTGGCCCTGACCCCGCCCGCCGCTCGACGCAGAGGGTTTGGGCGCGTTCGGCTGGATCAACGGTGCGGCGGCTGTTGGCGCTGAAGAGCTGGCCGGTGCGGTGGACGCAGGCCTTACCACCTCTGCCTTGCCGCCGGTGAGCGCGGCCAGCGAATCGTTCGCCATGCCGGTGTTCGTCGGCCGTGCCGGTGCGCCGGCAGCCAGTGCGTCGAGCTTGCCGGCTCGGCCCAGGGCCTTGCGCACCTTGGTGGTCAGCTGTTCGTTGGAGAACGGCTTGCCGATGAAGTCGGACACACCGGACTGGATCGCCTGCACGACGTTTTCCTTGTCGCCACGGCTGGTGACCATGATGAACGGCGTGGTCTTCAGTTTCTCGTGGGCGCGGCACCAAGTGAGCAACTCGAGCCCGGACATCTCTGGCATTTCCCAATCGCAGAGAATCAGGTCGAAGCGTTCGCGATCGAGCATCTGCTGGGCCTTGCGCCCGTTTACCGCTTCCTCGATGCGGATGCCAGGAAAGTGGCTGCGCAACCCCTTCTTGACCAGATCACGGATGAAGGGCGCATCATCCACCACCAGCACACTGACCTTGCTCATCACTCGCTCCTGCTTGAATGGCCGCCAGCATAGCGGTAGCCGCCGGATGAAAAAAGCACAGCCGGCCAGGGTGGCACTTTAACTCCGCCTGGCCAGGTGATTGTCATTTATCTGGCGCTCCCTTCTGAGAAAGACGCTCGGTTGGCTCCGAAACTTGCAAATGGCGAGCACCAACAGCAGCCAAGGTCCCCTCGCCGAGTTCAAACCACAGGTGCCAGCGCCCTGTTCGGATGGGCTCGGCCACTCGGCACCAGCGTTGCGTCTGTTTTTTCTCGCCTGCCGAACCTTAACGGCTGCGTCAAGCTCGCGCACTGCGCCGAATGGCACGGCCAAACCTGACCGATTCATCCGAAATGGTCAGTTGCGTCTGGCCGAACCCCTGCTACGTTTAGTTCTAAACAATAACTAGAAAAGTCATATGTCAGGCCGAATGAACACAACCCCGGTGCCCATCGATTATTCGTACCTGACCGGCACGACGACAGACTATTTCATCCGGCGCGATCCCAATTGCTGCACCAGCCCATATTTATTTTTTGCAATCGACACGCCCCATGAAACGCGCCCGGAATCATTACCGCAGCGCACTTCGGCGTCAGATCGTGAGCGTCGGCAGCCTCGTCTGCCGCTTCCCGTTACCCACCGAACCGTCCAGTCCGTGGCAGCCCGTATGGGCCGTCCTGTAAGCGGTCAACCCCTGCAAGGAGATAGGCGATGAAGCTTCTGGCAATTGCAACGGCAGTACTGAGTGCGGCAGCGGCGATCCCCGCGTCGGCCGCGGAAATATCCGATGGAAAAGTGAAAATCGGAATTCTCAACGACCAATCCGGCGTCTATGCCGACTTCGGTGGCAAGTGGTCCTTTGAGGCGGCCAAAATGGCGGCTGAAGATTTCGGCGGGAAAGTTCAGGGCATGCCGATCGAAATCGTCACGGCCGACCATCAGAACAAGCCGGATATCGCCTCCAATATCGCGCGTCAGTGGTATGACCGCGAGCAGGTCGACTCAATCATGGAGCTGACCACCTCGTCCGTTGCGCTCGCGGTGCAGGGCATCTCCAAGGAAAAGAAGAAGATCGACCTGGTAACCGGTGCCGCGACCGCGGAGCTGACCGGCAAGCAATGCTCGCCCTACGGCTTCCACTGGGCCTATGACACCCATGCATTGGCGGTCGGTACCGGTGGCGCATTGGTTTCCCAAGGTGGGGATAGCTGGTATTTCCTCACCGCCGACTACGCCTTCGGCTACTCACTGGAAGAGCAGACCAGCGCATTCGTCAAAGCCAAGGGCGGCGAGATCAAGGGCGCGGTGCGCCATCCATTGGCCACCAACGATTACTCATCCTTCCTGCTACAGGCACAGGCCTCCGGCGCCGAAGTCATCGGCCTGGCCAACGCCGGTATGGACACGGCCAATGCAATCAAACAAGCGGCGGAGTTCGGGATCGTCGCCAGCGGTCAACGCCTTGCAGCGCTGCTGTTCACCCTGTCGGAGGTGCACGGCCTAGGACTGGAAGCGGCACAAGGCCTGACCCTGACCGAAAGCTTCTACTGGGATCGTGACGATCAATCTCGCGAATTCGGCAAACGCTTCTTTGAACGCACCGGCCGCATGCCGAACATGGTTCACGCAGGCACATACTCAGGTGTACTGCAGTATCTCAAGGCCATCGACAAGGTCGGCACCGACGAAACGGAAGCGGTGGCCAAGGCCATGCATGAGATGCCTGTGAATGACCTTTTCGCACGCAATGCCAAGGTGGGCGCCAACGGTCGGCTGATCAGCGATGTTTATCTGATGGAAGTGAAGACACCCGAAGAAAGCAAGGAGCCCTGGGACTACTACAAGGTGCTCGCCACCGTGCCGGGTGACGAGGCCTATATCAAACCAGCCGAGAGCGGCTGCGATCTGGTCAAGCAATAAGCATGGCGACCAGCGTCGGCAATGTGCCCGGGGAAGCGGCGGCTTCGCCGGGCATCGGCGATGAATCGCAACCGCGCGTCGTGCTTTCGGCGCGCGGGCTGCGCCGCGATTTTGGTGGTTTCGTAGCGGTGAACAATGTCGATCTGGACGTTCATCACGCTCGCGTCCACGCCCTGATCGGGCCCAACGGCGCGGGTAAAACCACGGTATTTAATTTGCTGACCAAATTTCTGCAGCCGTCGAGCGGCAGCATCCGGCTGCTCGACCAAGACATTACCCGTACCGATCCGGCCAAGGTGGCCCGCATGGGGTTGGTTCGTTCGTTTCAGATTTCAGCGGTGTTTCCGCACCTGAGCGTATTGGAGAACGTGCGAGTCGCCCTGCAGCGTCCCGGCGGGCTAGCCACTCAGTTCTGGCTGCCGCTGCGTTCGCTTAACCGGCTCAATGAGCGCGCCATGGCGCTGATCGAGTCGGTAGGACTGCAGGACGCTTGCCACAGCCCAGCCGCGGATTTGTCCTACGGGCGCAAGCGGGTGCTGGAAATCGCCACCACCCTGGCGCTGGAACCCAAGGTGTTATTGCTCGACGAGCCGATGGCGGGCATGGGCCACGAGGACGTGCATATCGTTTCCGAGATCATTCGCGAAGTCGCTCGCGACCGCGCCATTCTGATGGTCGAGCACAACCTGAAGGTCGTGGCAGATCTCTGCGATCAGGTCACCGTTCTGCAACGAGGGGAGATTCTTACTTCCGGCGACTACGGCAGCGTGAGCCAGGATGCACGTGTTCGTGAGGCTTATATGGGGACGGATGATGAGTGAAGCGACGCCGCTGCTGAGTGTTCGTGAGCTCAACGCCTGGTATGGCGAGAGCCACGCTCTACATGGGATCGATCTGGATGTTCATCAGGGCGAAACCGTCACCCTGCTCGGGCGTAACGGGGTCGGCAAAACCACGGCGCTGCGCTCGATCATGGGCATCATCCGCAAGCGCAGCGGAACCATTGCGTTCGATGGCCGCGACATGATGCGCGTGCCCTTGCATCGAACCGCGCACACCGGGATGGGTTTCGTGCCGGAAGAGCGCGGCATTTTCGCCACCCTGACGGTAGATGAGAATCTGACTCTGCCGCCGATCATCGCCAAGGGCGGTATGTCCACCGACGAGATCTATCAGTTGTTCCCCAACCTCAAGGAACGCCGTAACAGCGCCGGGACCAAGCTCTCCGGCGGCGAACAGCAGATGCTGGCCATCGCGCGCATCTTGCGTACCGGAGCGAAGCTATTGTTGCTCGACGAGCCCACCGAAGGCTTGGCACCGGTGATCGTCCAGCGCATCGGCGATGTGCTGTTGACGCTCAAACAGCGTGGCATGACCATTCTGCTGGTCGAACAGAATTTCCGTTTCGCCAGCAAAGTCGCCGACCGCTTTTATCTGGTCGATCACGGACGGATCGTCGACAACTTCCACGTCAGCGAACTTCCAGACCGCATGACGATACTCAACGAAACCCTGGGGGTCTGATGACGGAGATCTTCGGCGTACCCATCCAGGCCTTTCTCGGGCAATTGTTGATCGGCCTGATCAATGGCTCCTTCTACGCCATGCTCAGCCTTGGTCTGGCGATCATTTTTGGCTTGATCAAAGTGATCAACTTCGCCCACGGCGCGCAGTACATGATGGGCGCCTTCGCTGGTTACCTGCTGCTGGCGATGCTGGGCATCGGTTATTGGCCGGCGTTGATTCTGGCACCGTTGATCGTTGGCCTCGTCGGGGCGGTAATCGAGCGGCTGGCGCTGTCACGGCTGTACAACCTCGATCACCTCTACGGCCTGCTATTCACGTTCGGCCTGGCCCTCGCGCTGGAAGGCGCGTTCCGCTACTACTACGGCTCGTCCGGCCAGCCCTACGCGGTGCCGAGTCTGCTGTCAGGCGGCTACAACCTCGGCTTCATGTTTCTGCCCAAGTACCGCGCCTGGGTGGTGCTGGCGTCCCTGCTGATTTGCCTGGGCACTTGGCTGCTGATCGAGAAAACCAAACTCGGTGCCTATCTGCGCGCCGCCACCGAAAACCCCACGCTGGTACGTACCTTCGGCATCAACGTGCCGCTGCTGCTGACGTTCACTTACGGCCTCGGTTCCGGTCTGGCGGGACTGGCCGGAATCCTTGCCGCACCGATTTATCAGGTCAGCCCGCTGATGGGCTCGAACCTGATCATCGTGGTGTTCGCCGTGGTGGTGGTCGGCGGTATGGGTTCGATCATGGGCGCGATCATCACTGGCTACATGCTCGGCATTCTCGAGGGGTTGACCAAAGTGTTTTACCCCGAGGCCTCTAATATCGTGATCTTCGTGGTCATGGCGATCGTGCTGCTCGTACGTCCGGCGGGCTTGATGGGAAAGGATGGCTGATATGCAGCAAGCAACCGCAACCCGCAAACGCTGGAATGCAGAGACGATCCTGATCCTCATTGGTGTCGTCGCGCTGGTACTGGCGCCTCTGCATTTCTATCCCGTGTTTCTGATGAAGGTGATGTGTTTCGCCCTGTTCGCTTGCGCATTCAATTTACTGCTCGGCTATACCGGCATCCTTTCGTTCGGCCATGCGGCCTTCTTCGGTGGCGCCGCCTACTTCACCGCCCATGCCGTCAAAGAGTGGGGACTGACACCGGAACTGGGGATTCTCGTTGGCGTGGTCGGCGCCGCGTTTCTCGGTTTAGTGATAGGTTTTCTGGCCATCCGCCGGCAAGGCATCTACTCCACGATGATCACGCTGGCGCTGTCGCAGATGTTCTTCTTTTTCTGCCTACAGGCGTCTTTTACCCATGGCGAGGACGGCATTCAGGGCATTCCGCGCGGCCACCTGTTCGGATTGATCGACCTCAAAGAGCCGTTGCACATGTATTTCTTCGTGCTGAGTGTGTTTCTCATCGGCATGTTGGCGATCTGGCGGATCATCAACTCACCCTACGGCATGATCCTCAAGTCCATCCGTGAAAACGAAAACCGTGCCATTTCGCTCGGCTATTCGGTGTCACGCTACAAGCTAGGTGCCTTCGTCATGTCGGCGGCTCTGGCGGGGCTGGCAGGAGGTCTGAAAGCTCTGGTTTTTCAATTCGCCACGCTTACCGACGTCAGCTGGCAGATGTCCGGCGAGGTGGTATTGATGACGCTGCTTGGCGGTATCGGCACGCTGGTGGGGCCGGTTTTCGGCGCGGCGCTGGTCACCAGTCTCGGCAACTACTTCGCAACCTCGTCGCTGCCGGTCACACTGGTCACCGGAATCATCTTCATGGTCTGCGTATTGATCTTCCGCCGCGGCATCATCGGCGAGCTGTATGCATCCCGCCTGGGCCGCAAGATCGAACGCGCGAGGGCCGAGTGACCTCAGGCACTGCCCTCGAGACATCCGTGCAGCGCAACGAATTGCTGGCTCAACTTATGCCGCGAGTCGAAATGGATCAGCGGAGGCAGACCTGATGCGACTCGCGCATCCGCACCGAACTCATCAGGTGCACCGGCAACACGGGCAAGCCCTCGTCAAATAGCTCATCGATCATCTGTTGCTGTAACGCCGCCCTCGGCAAGAACTGGTTGACCACTATCCCGTCGACCTCGAGCGCTCCGTTGTGGCCTTCCTGCATCCTGCGCATTCCGTAGCCCCTAAACCCGGAGTCCGGCAAATGACGCTGGCGTTAAACGATCGGAAGGCGGCGTCCGGCCGCCCTTACACCGCGACGGGAGCCTTGATGAGCGGATGGGCTTCGTAACCGACCAGCTCGAAATCTTCAAAACGGAAGGCGAACAGGTCTTTCACCGCCGGGTTGAGCTTCATTGTCGGCAACGGAAGCGGCTCGCGTGTCATCTGCAGATCGGCCTGCTCCAGATGATTGGCATACAGATGGCAGTCGCCGCCGCTCCAGATGAACTCACCGGGCTGCAGATCGCAGACCTGCGCCACCATCAGGGTCAACAAGGCGTAGCTGGCAATATTGAAGGGCACCCCGAACACTTTCACCGCCCCGGATTTTCGCACAGTACGTGAAGAGCGAACGCCTTCACTGGAATAATCTATGTGTGCATTATCAAACATGCACATAACCTATGCAAGCTCTTTTTTCAACCTTTGACGACAAATCCACTCATCCGCTTCTCGCCCCCCCCGAAACATCGTTCATGCCATAGCCGGCCAGAGATACCAGCGAATTCTTACGGCCTCGTAACACCCCAGAACCCCGCGCACCCGCGCCTTTGGAGATCACAGGAAGCTCACCTACCGAGAGCTGGGCAGGCCTAATCACGGACTCGCGAACGGTTCGACCGCTCTTTCAGTATCTGAGATTTCTGGCTTCTCAAATACTGGGGAGGAAAGCCCTCGTACTGGAAATCCTCACTCACCAAGAAACGCCCGCACCTCCGAAGGAACCCTCTATCCATCTCCTCCCGGACTACATCGGCAAAGAGATTCGCTGCCTTTGCGAGCTCATGAACCAACGCCACACACTCCAACGTCCACGCTTCGTGCTCTGCACGATCCTGTGCGTAATTAGGATTTTCAAATCGCTTGTAAGCGTGACTCCCTTGGTAGGACTTCTGAATCCTTATATATTCCGCCCTTGGCATGAACTCATCGATTAAATCAGATGCGCGCTCAATCAAGTTAATAATTGCGTATTTGGTGCGCAGATACTCCACTGGGATTATTGATTTCAGGGCTTTGAATCTCGCCACCTTCAAACCATCCACGAAGGTCTCAGGCAGTACAACTATATGTGTGGAACAAGCGCCCTCGATCCACTCATACCAAGAATTAAGCCCCAGGCTCCTAGCAACGTCATCAGCAAGATCGAGAACATCCTCTGCATCAGAAGAATCCTGGCCTACCCGATATGAGCGTTTGAGGGGCAGATGGTTGGAGCCTAACCGGAATATTTTCTCAAGCTCGCCCTTACACCTTCGATCAAAGATATTCTCGGCTGGAATCACGATGCTCCAGCCATCAGAGGTACGCGTTATCGATGAATCATCTATATTCACCCAAAACGTAACTCTCTCATTGGGAATATGAAAAACCATGATTACGGGTAGAGAGTACTCGGCCCAATAGTCCAAGTCGCTTTGCCTGCCATGGTACACAAGTCCCCTGGTAGTCTCCCTCAAATATGAAGCACCTGCTTTTATCTGAACGCCGATAAGTTTTCCGGTGGCCCCACGCTCTCCAACTAACTCTATTTGCCCATCAATTCCCACGTCCGCCAAGGATGTCGGCCTGAATATCCACTCCAGCTCTTCAGCGCAAGCCGTCGCAACTGCCGCAACCCCTTTGCTTTCCGTTGGACTCCACTTCTTCATCACCCGCCTCGTAGGTTAGCCAGGAAAAGGACTGATCTATTCAACACAGAGCCCGCCAGGCATTGCAACCACCCAAAGCCCGCTACACCCCAGCCCACGCGATCCCTCAGCCTCGCTCATGAATCCTGCTCAAGTTGTATACGATACGATATTATTATATCGAGTATGACCTTAGTCCGAGCTCCCGAAACACGCGGACTTTACCTTAAACAGTAAAGCTATCTCCCAGTGAATAAAAATCACCATAAAAACTCAAGCACTCACAGCAAGAGACACTACCCATTTATCGATGGCTCACAAAAACCAACCAGAATGCGTAACTACGTAAACACGTAAACACGTAAACCTACAGCCAGGAGCGTTATGAATCGCTGGAAAGTTGACCTCAAAAGCCAAGAGCTGGCCAAAATCTATGACGAATACCTCCATAGTCAAGAAAGATCACTTATCTTCTATTTAAGCTCCGTAGTCCTTAGCAAACATGCAAACTTTTCTGACGAACATCAGGACACAACCATTAGAGCGAGCGACAACTTTGAAGATAGCGCCACTTCAATCCGAACCATTAGCCAAATCCATGCACTTATTCATGATGGGAGATATGATCAGCTGTCACGTTCATTCATCGTGGTCAGCATGGTTACGGCGCTGGGTGATTGCTTTGATGGGATAAGGCGACTTTTGCAGCTAAATGATCAGGCGTTAAAAAAGGCCGTTATCATCAGACAAAATCACATGCCTGATGTAGTCGTTAAGCCTGCCGCATTGAAAATTGCTCATCTCGCCAATAACACTCTCAATCTTGATTCGCGAATCTGTGACTATTACTCATCGAGATGGATCAACTGCATCATCAACCTTCGGCATATGTTCGTGCACGACAAAGGCTCATTCAACCCGGCATATAAGGAACACATGATTAATGTGTGGAAAAACCTGGAAGCTGGCGAGCCGATCACTTTCGGCGAAAACCAGGTCGACTCCATTCTGTGGTTTTTCAACGATCACATACGCGATTTCATCTCTCGACTGGATGAACGACTCCCCCCCCCCGCACACGTAATCAGACCCGCTGTGCACTGGACGGGCACCGATCAGGCGCGTGCACCACACGCACCGGTCGGCCCCAAAGATGATCAGCAATAGCGGCACATCAAAATCGACATAGGTGATAGCATATCGGTATCATGACTGCCGATTAGCCTCATCTCTGGAGTCAAAAATGGAATTTGAGCGGCTTAAACAATTAGTCATTGAGTTTGTAGGTATTTCTGGGTGGGAGCCCACAGCCTCCCAAGTGGCTGAGGTGCGACGCCTCATTAATGAGACCCCACCGTCAACACTAGACGACTTTAAGGCCATTATTTACCAGGCTTGCGAGATCGAAGAGGGAATATCTCTAGAGGGGATAGACAACTCCGACCTCAATGCTGTTCTGGCTATGGCAGCGCAACCGCCAAAAACCAAATGACCAACGAACAGTCCGTAGTTGAGGCCGAGCAAGCGGCAGAGAAGCTAAAACAAGCCTACATGGCTTACATTCGTCCTTTAGCCCTTGCGCACGATACAACCGGGCAAAAATTTACAGTGGACGAACTTCTAGAATGTCAGCGGCTTGGAAATTCTTATTTTAATC
This sequence comes from Stutzerimonas sp., assembly GCF_982611455.1. NCBI lineage: Bacteria > Pseudomonadati > Pseudomonadota > Gammaproteobacteria > Pseudomonadales > Pseudomonadaceae > Stutzerimonas > Stutzerimonas sp. The sequence continues at coordinate 8,858 of NZ_CEXBBO010000001.1, read as the reverse complement.
ACTACGAGAACTATGTCGCTAGTAGCGATTTACTGGGCGCGCATGAGACGGGAAACTGGATTACCAACTTTGCCGAGAATTGCCATGCTGTTCTCGAAAGTTATATATTCCATATTACAACCCTGCGCTATCACGCCGCCTACCTGACCAGAGTTGATGTAGAACCGGGCCACACTGCAATGGCTGGAATGCAGCGAATGGTAAAAGCCTACTGCACTAAAGAAGAATTCAAAAAACTATTCAAAGCGTTTCGAGACGCTAATTTACCCACAAAGGGGTTTACTGTGGCTGCGCACGCAAATAAAGAAAAACTGCCCACCTGGCAAATTGTTCTCTGCACGGTTATCGGGATTTTTATATTGTTCGGCATGGCCGTTATTGCAATTTTCTTCCCGCACCCAACCGAATTCCAAGGCTTTATTTTCCGAGGGATCTTTGCATTGGGCCTATCATCATTGATTGTCAGCGTGCCTGGCTTCATGTCGATGAAAGTTAGGATTTCCAGCTTAGGACAGCTCTTTACCTTGGTGGCTGGTGGTTCGGTTGCCATATTCATCCTTGTATGGCTGATCAATCCTCCAGAGGGTTTTGCCGCCGCCGGGCCTCAGTCGAGCCATCAGACCACTGAGCAGACCCAAAGCCAGTGATTGATCTAGAAGCAGGGCCTGCTAGCTATGATTCGGCAATCCCTGCTCGCTGCGAGCAGCAGATTTGTGCGCATGTATCCCCGAATGATCCAGGAACATATAAATGACAGATGACCAGAAACTTGCTCATAGCTTAAAGATGCAGTTTGGCTTAGGGCCTTACGAACCTACGGGCGACCAACTAGCCGCCATCAAGCGAGATATACAGGCACTTCGTGATCAGGGGATTCGCCCCTCGCACTCCGATTGGCAGAATGCAGTCTACAGTCACTGTCCTGGAGCCGGAGCGTATGGCTACTCAGGCGTAGATAACTCTGACCTCAATGCACTGCTGACGCTCGCGACAAACCCATCCAAGAATCGTTAATAAGAAATCGACCTCTGGTTGGCTTTAGCTGACCCTGTTTAGATATCCTATGAGCGTGCTTCCCTAGGCTTGCCGGGAAACTTCTCAGCGCATGCTGCTAGACGCAAAAGCCTCAATAACAGCCTTCATCTGTAGCGGGTAGTTTGCAATATCGTCTTTATATTCAGGCTGAGCCATGCCGATAAGAATATCTTTGTCCTCGCATGCTGTAGAGAAGACATTCACCAGCAAGCTATGCTGAGCCACGCCAGTGGCATCAAACAAAAAGTCCATCTGGATGACCGCATCCCTACGGACAGTTACACGCCACATAAAACGGGGCATACGGGCGTACAAGCAATCTCGGTAGTCAACCCCGAGCTCCAGATAATCCTTTCGAATGGAGGCCTTGTACTCATTCACAGTAGTGAGATAAATGTCCCACTCGGGCGAAGTAGTATCCGCCCTCAAGTTACTGCGCCATGCGGTCATGACCGAGTTCAGTGCGAGCATCTCGTCATGTATCAACGAAAAAGGTATCCGAATCTTGTGGTACAGGGGCAGCAGGATGAAGTCGGGAATGTAATAGTGCGAATCCCCCCGAGATGTTCTCAGGCCTGAATAGTGCTCTTCTTGACCGATCCGCTCGGGAGAAGGGAGAGCCCCCCACTCCAAACGACAAAACGGCCCAAGCTGATCATCATGAACATAAATCTTATCGATTTTTGATGCGCGTAGCTTAAAGTCGTCAGATGAATAATCATAGTTGGCATCTTCACGAAGTGAATATCCAGTAATAGCTACCGCATGCATTCCCACGGTAGTCTGCTGTCCGTCAGTATAGCGAACCAATCGGGCAGAAAGAATCGAGGGTATCTTCCCTTTTAGATAGGCATAGAGCGCGCTATCAAGATTATATTTAACATTTGCCCGAATGATCTGCGGCTCAAGATCTACCCGACGGATCGCATGAGCCATCTGTCTTGCGGTCAATCCGTTGCTTGGAAATGCCCTTGCACCAACAGCTAATACATTGTCAGGGATTTGGTCGCTTGCCCACTTTGTGATCTCAACCGGAGCAGGAATAGAGTGCTGAAACAGCTTCCCAGTACCTTGCAGACATGTCCACAGGGCACTAGTAGCGCATGCTGCGACAACTTGATCCTGCTCTTGATAGGCTAGGCTGCTGACCTCTAATTCAAGGCCATAGAGATTTACCGGATAGCTGCGCAAACAAGGGAAATTACGTCGCCCTAGATCATCGCAGTATGTTTTTAGGCAGGTGCGCCCAATGATCGTCTGAGGTAGGGGCTTGACTACGATGAAGCCTAGGTAATGTTCAGAAAGCTTGAGAGGCATGTCGTTATCAGATGTATTGATAACAGCGCTCTCAAACTCATCAGCCGAGAAGTCCAAGCTGAAAAAGTGCAGGCGACGCGTTCGACGAGGATAATCAGAAAAACATCTATCGTAGTATTCTGCGTAGTCTTGGAGATAGTCACGATCAACGTAGTAGTTTTCCACCACAATCGTGCAAGCCTTCAACTCATCAAAGTACTGCTGAAAGTAACCAAAGTGGCGCCTGCCTCTAATGGTATTGTCAGTCGTATATTGGGAGCCATCAAGCAGACAGCTAAGAAGGTTTTCGCTGGAATACGGCAGTAGTTCGAAGCTCAAACATCGCGCCCCAGATTAAATGGTGCTCAGGGGACGATCTAGAGACTCTGACGGTACGACGCGGGACGCTTGGAGAGCGGAAAGCGAGGCCATTGCAGAGGACATTGCTGCGCGCATCGCTTCGCGTGTCTGATCGTGGTTAACGGGCTTCACAGGAACAGAGTAACCCTGTCCTGCATGCGCAGAACCCACAACGACAGTTGGTTTCAGGGCGTAGCTCATTTCTTTTGTTCCTACATAACGTATAAGTTCAGGGTACAGAGTACGCGCGATTAAGTCAATTAGACAGCCTTGTCAACCCCACTGGCCGAATCAGCCATAGATGCGTATACACCTTCGAGCGGTCGCTTTGACCTCCTCTGTTCGCCGGCCATAAGAAACAGGGAGGATTCGTGAATGATCAACCCGCCGAACACCCCGCGCGAGGGTTCTGCCTTTACTCAGCCTTGATCCAGTATCTGTGCACCGTTCGAAGCCCCGCGCCGAGCTTCCGGGCAATCTCTTCTTTGCTCAGTCCCTCTGCCTGCAAGGCAATGACAGCTGCACGAGTGCAATGGACTCCCCCCGCTCCCGTAGACATCTCCGGCCTATGGGTGCAGACCTCATGCGGCTGCAATGACGAAGGGAGCCATGCGCTACCAGGACAAGTTGATGCTTATCGTTAACGATGAAAAGGTATGCGAGATGCACCACCTGAACGAGCATGGTGAAGACCCTACAGACTGCCTTTTTTTAATTGTTGAGAACTTCATGCTGACACTCCCAAGATGAGTTCTAACAAATTACTCTGGCACCCACTGAGCTCAGCGAGAGCTGGTCGAAAGAGATGAGACGCGTTGGGCCACTACCAGCCCATCGCCAGCGCCTACTTTCAGCCATAGCAGAGGTTTAAAGTAAGGCGTCAATCTGCAAACCCGTATCATTGTCGCTTGCCGCATGCCTGCTCCCGGCCTTTCAATGCTTTTCGTTTAAAGCAGGCGCATCACTTCACGTACCAGTTTTTCAAACTCTTCGACCGACGAGGCCTTGGCATTTAAGGGCCGGATACGAATGAGCTTGGTGTTTGCGGCTCGGAAAATGGAGTCCTTTAACTGGTCATTGGCCTGAGCCCTAGCCTTATCATGGAAGCTGCTATCCAGCTCAATGAAGTACCTAGGCTCATAGCCACTGCCCACATCAAACACCACGCTGTCGATAATGGCCCGGAAGAACTATGACCTCGCCTCTTCGGACAATTGATCTTTGATGGCCGGGTAATCCAGTACACAGCTTAAGGCGACATTAGGGTAAGGGTGATAGGTCGGAAAAACCCGACGCACCGCCTCATAGAAGTGCTCTTCCTGCCGAGACTTGAACAGGCGAATGGTTTTTGCCTTGCCGACTCCCACTTCTGTGGCGCGAATAGTCATGTTCTCACGCAGACTGGCGGCAACCGTTTCTGGCTTTGTCTGCAAAAAAGACTGGATGATCTGCTTGGCCAGGGGACGGTGTTGATACGACTGGGCGTAGTTGAGGAGTGCAGCGTGCTTGGTTTCCTGCATCAGCTTCAGACGCTCATCTATAAAACGATCCACGAAGCCTTGGCTAAAGCCGTGCTGACCTAGCTCGATGATTAAGCTAGTGAACTCAAACTGCTTTGCGCGCTCAGCCGCCTGCAAAGGCTCTGCGAAGGCGAAAAACTCAGCCTCAAAGTATGTAGTGACCTGGGCCAAGAAGGGGTCTTGCGTCTTGGCCTTCTTGTGCTTGTAGATGATTTTACCAATCGCTTCCCAGTCCTTTTGGGCCAATAGCGTGTACAGCTGCTCTGTGTCTTCCACGCCAGCGCCCCGCAGTTAGTCTTGAGGTAATCCCCCTGATCGTGCGCCTAGAATAGGGCCGAAGTGGAGACGTCGACAACCGATGGGTTAAGGGGTGGCAAAGCCACCCACAGTTATATTCGCTTCACTAATGTATTGGCAGTGTCCAAGTAAGGCTCGTTGCTGAGCAACTTGGCATGCCAGACGGGTATCTCACTCTCATCCACATCCAGACGCTTCAGCCACTGATCCGCCGACCAGCCAACCAGACGCAATTCGCCGTCATGGGAACCGCCATGTAGAGAGCCGACCGTCTCATAGCGGATGCCCTTGAGCACATGATTCAGCAATACGTAAGAGGCAGGCTTTGGGTCTTCGGCATCTCCGCCAAGGTACGGATAGGCTCCGGCCTGGATCACCACTCCGTTACCGTATTCGTAGAATGCGAAATGGCTCGACGGCAGTTGTGTACGCAACACGCCCAGGCCACCTACCAGACCCAAGCGCTCATGATCGAGCAGCGTCAGCCAACTAACCGTTTTGATCTTAGTGGGTTTGAACTCTGGGGTATTCGCCAGGAGGCCTGCTGTTCCCACATCCAAACCCGGCATGCGTTCCGCCATAAAGGCTTCGGTTGGCTCGTTGCTATCACGCCTAGTTGGCGACAGGTTTAAAGCATGACCTGCATAGCCCTGTTGCGGACTCAGCCGCTGTGCAAAATCCAAAAATAAACGTAGGAAATCCAGAGGCTGCTGCTCTTGATGCAGAAGTGGTACGGAAAACTCCAACACACTTAGATCACGTCCGATCCTTGATTCCCAGGCAGATTGGCCAAAAATCTCAAAGTGCCAGCCGCAGGCATCAATAGACTGCTTGCCACTGCCGTAGTAGAAGCTGAGCGGATAATCCTCATCCATGCTGGACAGCATTTCACGCAGTGGCTTTGCATCAGCATAAGCCATCAACGGCTTACCCTCTGGCGGCTCCTCGCGCCAAAGCCAAGTGAGATGGGGCTCGGCTATACGCTTGAACTCGTCGAAGCACTGACAAAGTGCCTCGCGCACCAAGGGGGTATGAGCCTCTTTAAAATAGAGTGTTCCCCGCAAGCAAAGCACGGCACCGATATAGTCCTCGGCCCCACCTTTCATCAGCAGGTTGCCGGGCATCTCCAGCAAATGAGGTTGCTTGGCCAGTTCCTCGACCAGGTCAAATTCCTGCTCCATGAGATTTTCCTTCAATTTAATAGGCTGGGACTGGTGCGGGGATAGGCGGTCTCGGAGAACGACCGCGTGTCACGATATACATTACCGCGCCTGCAATAGCCGCAGCCCATCCGAGATTCTCCACAGGTATCTTGGAGTCTTGATTTTCCTGGTTGCAGTCACAATCGGAGGGCTGCATTTCAACAACCTTATTCTTACTGCCGGCAATGGTGCCGTAGGCGTCACTCTGCCTCGCGTTTCGCTGATCCGGTGGAAACTTCATCTCCACTACCTGTTTGATGTTGTCTTGAGTCGGCGGCTTATTGGGATCCTTGACGATAACCACGTCGGGCCGACGAATCATCCCTCGCCCAGGTTTAAAAGGTGGATGCTCTGGGTCTTCATCCCAGTACTTGCTGATCCAGCCTGGAATCCAGCCATGGGGGTTATTACCGGTCTGGCTGTCGAGGATTGGCTGCGGCGGATTCTTGGTCATGTCGTAACTGACCTCGGGCTTGTAAGGGCTGCGCCCCTGAACAATTTCATCGAGCTCACCCAAGCGCTGGGCCACGCAGGACTGCTTGAGATTCCTGCCATTCTGGCTGACGTTGGGTGTGGTGCTGCAATAGCAGATTGCCGAGCACAGCACTTTCTTGTCCTGCGGGTCGAGCTTTGGCTCAAGGATGCCGACAGGGTTGATCTTGCCGTTGGGGCTCATTCCACCCTGCGAGAGGCTAGGCTGATCGCTCATGCTCCACGCCCCAGCACCAGATCGATATGGATGGACTCCGAAGCATCGTGATTGACCCACGATGTCAGGCCTTCGGCATCAGTGATGTCAAGCACACTCCAACCACCGCTCGACCAGACTTTTACTTTGCGTCCGGTAACTGGCTTACCTGTTTCCTGATCGATAAGTTGAAAGCGCCCAGAGTAAGGCGCTTTGCTACTGACAAGTGACGCAACTGAAGAGAAGGCAGCTGGTGCGAACACATCGCCGATGATGACCGTGCCTGAACCACCGATGATCACGTTGCCGTGCGCACCAACGCTGCCAAGAGTTGCAGCAGGCTGGCCATTAATGAATACAGTCGATGAAACAGCGGAAGCAATGGGACTTCCACATGCAGAACTATCGCCCTGCCGTGCCGCAGACAGGCCGTCGAAAATGACGTTGGGCGACCCTTGGACTATCGGATTGGTGCCATGCCCAGGTACTGGACAGGCTGTTGGGTCGGAAAGACGGGCGGCGGGTTTTCCACTCATGGTGCATATCCCTGCAAAGAGTGAATAAGGGCCAAGTATGCGTGCTGAACTACCGAGTCAGGCTCTGCGGGCAGTGAAGGTGGCATTCCTTGGGAGTCGCGCGAGAAAGTAGCAGGAATCTAGTGCGCAGAATTTTGCTCAAATCAGCGCAATCCCGCGTGAATGCTGGGCCCCAAACACTTGTAACAAATTAATTCAAATCATTGGTTCCGAGGCGAGGCCCGAATCGCCAATACGAGGGATCACAACCCGTGGAGGGGACAGGGCCTCGCCGGCATCGGCAGAGCCACATTCGCAGGGATTGGCTGTACGCATCTCTGGAACACACACATTGGAAAGCACAGTGCCCATTTTGCGTTGAAGTCGCGAGGCAGCCGGGCGGGAGTCTTAGTCACTCTCTGCCGGCTTTATCCAATATCGCTCAACCGTTCTGACGGTAACGCCCAGCTTCCGTGCAATCTCCGCCTTGGACAGACCGTCAGCTTGCAAGCGTCGCGTCTCGTCGCGAGTAGCATCCGCTTTCTGACCTCGAATTCCTCTAGCTACGTCCTCCTGGCCAAAAGGCTCAAAGCGCCCAGCATCAAGCAGTGTGAGAAGTCGTTTGCTGCTCGCAGCAAGATGCTCTTCAACCCCCTTGCCAGCGCGACGTGCTTCGACAATCAACAGCACCTGACTTGGAGAAACGTCAAGCACATCACAGAGAGCAACCAGAGTGTCGATTCTGATGACGCTGAAGCCCTTCTCGATCTGACGCAAGTAAGTTGCGTTGATGACTTCGGCACACGCGTCGTGTGTAAGGCCCGAACGTAATCTTATGTCCCTAATCACCCCTCCTAACACCTTTTCGTAGCTCATCTTCATCGCGCCGAGAAAAGGAAGCATAAAGCCAGCTTTGACGCGACATATCCTGTCGTCATAGCATTACCTTGTTTCGCAAAAGACTGCTTAGCACCTCTGTCAATAAATGCCAATAGAAATCCATTTGGAGTGACGAGAGCAAGCTGTCACCCCCTAAGTCCAGATGCCAACCAGAGGCCCTGCTATATGCGCCCCGAAAAAGATCGAGCCACAACTTTTGCTCCGCTTTATCCAGATGAGCAGGATTGCCTTAAGGGATTTCTTTGAGATACGACGGAAATTTGAAGCTGAGGGAAGCAGAACAATGGGATCTCAAAAAGGCAATGCTGACTTCGCGTTCAGCTCTGACGCGCCGGGCAGATGGAGTCTCACCAAGAAAGGTAATGAGCCCTGGATGCATATCACTCTCGCGTGCTCAACCGAGAGATCGGTCGTAAGCACCATTTCAACCAACGACTCCGAGCTCGTTAAGCGGACACTCGCCGCGCCAGGTGAGGGGCTTTACGTGAGGAGCTTTCAGACCGTGTTCTCTTGCGATTTTCCTGACAACGTGGGGGTCGGTATCGCGGACGTCTTCAAGCTCACCGAAGAGCGAACCAAGAGCGGAGAGTTGTTCCACCGCCTTTATACAAAGTTCGGGGTGTTCAGATTCGGCGGCCCCATCGAGCTCATGGCGAATCAGGTGGAGCGTGGCTCTGACGTGGTCATCTACACCGCCCCCGCCCCAATACAACGATATTTCGGGAACTAATGACGTGAGCGAATTACAAGAAATAACCGACCTTCTTTACGGCGAGGGCGTACCCATGCCTGGCTCACAGGTAACCGAAGACGAAGCCCTCAGGATCGTACGTGAGCGCTTTCGATACCCTGATTACTGCATTGTCCGAGATTGGATCTGGATTGATCTAGACGTGTCCGCCGAACAACTCGAAGCGCTAAGAAAAACCCGGCGCCAACCCGTAATCGTTTATGCCAATACGGTGATCTACGACAGCAATGAACGAGCCCTGAATCGCCCCGGATTTCTTAGACACTTTCCAGGCTCAGTAAATGTCGCTTCTCA